>JAUXAH010000395.1 GCA_030614945.1 Phycisphaerae bacterium | reverse complement strand
TTCTGAACCATTCCTGTATTTTATAAAGCGGGAAAAGCTGAAATAAAAAAACATTCTCACCTGCTTTCTGCTAAAACCACCGCCTTCCATCCCGCCCCTCGGAGGGGCGGGACGAGCTGCCGGATTATAATCAAGAAAATTATAGGACGATAAATCCAAGCCCATCGAATGGGCTGGATAAATGATGGCTGGATGGTCCATTTCACCATTTTGCTTTCAGCTCATTGGCAATTCTCTTGATTCCTGAATCTTAATCTGGTACAATGTTTATACGCAAAAAGTGTAACCTGGGGGAAGGTGGTGCAGATGAATCCATGGCTTGAAACTATAGGTGTCATACAAATAGCCCTGTTAGGCATTTTTCTTGGCAGGGTGTTTTCAGGTCTTCGAAAGCCCTACTGGACGTTGGGCTATTTTCTCCCCGCTGTGTTCATCGCGATGCTGGCACTGGCCAGGTACAATAATGCGCTGTCCTTTGTGCCGCCGTTTTCCTGGATTACAGCAGGGCGGGTAAGATTCATCATTTTAGCTCTGGCCGTTACAATGGGCTTGACCACGCCGCTGTCCCGTCTGCCTCGCAAATGCGAGAGGCTCACAATCGGCGTCTTGATGGCTGTGGTTGTAGGGTGGTTTTCGGTTTTGCCTTTTCTTGTTCCGGCTTTGATTAAGGACGACCTCTCGAATCTTAAAACAATCGTTAATTCCAACGGCATCTGCTTTCAGACCACAGATTATACCTGTGGCCCTGCTGCGGCGGTAACGGCTCTTGGAAAATTGGGCCTGTCTGCCAGCGAGGGAGAAATAGCTGTACTTTCCCACTCAAGCCCTGTCGCCGGCACGCTTCCCCGGTGTCTTTACACGGCGCTCAAGAATCGCTATGGCGCCGACGGCCTGAAATGCCGGTACCGTCGCTTCGACTCGATTGCTCAGCTTAGAAATGCAGGCATTACGTTAGCTGTGGTGAGGGACGCATTTCTGTTGGACCACTGCGTCGCCGTCCTTGAAGTCTCGGACCGGATGGTTACTATCGCTGACCCCGTTCTCGGCAGAACTTTGATGTCCCACGAGCAGTTCGAGAAAATCTGGCGATTTTCCGGTATCGTCCTCAAACGAGACCCTATGCAAAGCATCTGAACCCATATTTCGCTGCTCGTTGTTCGTTAAACGAAATACGAGAATCGCAATATTCCCCTGATTTTCAGATTTTTTTGCAAGGTGTGACATACTGTTGTCACAGTTCCGATAAAAACATAGCTAATTCGCTTCAGAACGGTCGATAGCTATCAACAGGACGGCGGATAAAGCCGTGCACGGCAGAATTCAGTTACGAAGAACGCCCCGGCCGGGCCAATTCCTTCGGGGTGGTGGCCCGGCCGGGCTGATTTCAAGACCTTACCACCGACAGCAAACGAGTCACTTCTTAAGGTAATGCGACGCTTTTCTCGATATAAAAAACCCTACGCCCATACCGCAAAGACAAAAGACGATAGGGTAGAGTATCATGAAGAACACGTCCGAACCCGGCGGTTCAAATCTGTCAAGGATAAAGTCCCCTACCAAAACAGCCGAACCTGTCCCTGCTACGGCTCCCAGCAGCAGGCCGCTAAGTATTACGAAAGACAACTTTTTTCGAAAATAAAGGACAAGAACAATTGATAAGAATAAACCTGCTGCTGCACCTGGACACATATAGTGTAAGAAGATGTTCTCATCTATCTCCCATACATGACCGTGAATCAAGAGGCTAACAATTATGCCCACAATGGGAGAAAATATGATAGCAACCACTTCCAACAATATTCTAATAGTTTTCACTTCAATATTCCTCTCTAACGAACTAAAAGTTTTGCAGCGCAAAGTGGAAAGATATAGTCTCAGCAAGGCTTTGGCTCTTGAGTTCCCTATAAGCCCGAATACATTTCACTGATTTTATTTTTCTCTCTGTGTTCTCTGTGGCTTTTACTTTCTATTCGATACGTTTTCTGTAGAGCCGCGTCTGTAAGGCGTTTTTCCAGGCGGTCCAGTTCGAATCGCTTACCTCGCTTTCAATCGCCGCCGTTACCTGGCTTACCTTGGCGTCCAAATCGTCAATATAATAGACCATAAAGGCCTCGGCCATCGCCGGCAGCTTCGGCGAGCCGAAGTCATATTGACCGTGGTGAGACAAAATAATGTGCCCAAGAGAGTCCAAAATCGGCTCATCGATCTGTGTTCCCTTGGCCTTCAGCGCAGCAGCTTTTTCATTTACCATAAGTAAACTTTGCACGACATGTCCTATCAATTGGCCTGAATCCGTATATGAGAAGGCCATATCGTACGATAGCTCTTCGGTCTTGCCGATATCGTGAAGAAAAATCCCTGCCAGAACCAAATCAGTCTGTACTCTTGGATATAATGGCAA
>JAUXAH010000712.1 GCA_030614945.1 Phycisphaerae bacterium | reverse complement strand
GTTGAAACTCTATTGGACATCATCGCCAATCAGAGCCTCCCTATCGCCCTGTCAACACTCTTAATTTTTCGCATCGACAGATTTATGCAAGAGATAGTAATTGCCCAAAAAGATGGGTATCGTCAGATCTTAGAGAATACTAAAGAAATACATAATACTATCAACAATCTAAATCAACAAAACCGGGAGTATTATTCTCTGCACTTCTCGGAAGTGCGGAAAGAACTCTCTGGAATGAAGGTAGAGCTGGAGGAAATTGAATGAAATCATTAATAAAAGGGGACTGGCTAATTTTGTAACAAAAAAGTTGCCTGTTGTCCCCTTTTTCTGTTTGTGTCATTCCCATGAAAATGGGAATCCACTGTAAACCGTAAACTGAAAACTGAAAACTATCTTTCTATCTTGCATTCTAATCAGTCAATCTCGCATCTATCTCCTTCTTTGTTTTTTCCTCACTATATACTTGTACGATAATAATAACCCTGATTTTAACTAAATATGTTAAAGTGATACTGGAAGAGTTAAGCTGGGTTGGTCAGCCATATACTGGAACCATCCAGAGGATGAGTTCGTTATCGAGATGGACCGCCCTGCCTTAATCTTGAACAGTATCAGAAGCGAAAGGGATAACCCTTTCAGCTTGTGTTGGTACAAGACGAAGTTACCACAGGGCGACCCAGCACAAACTCTCCTAAAACCATTAGGAGGTTTCTACCATGTATTATATCGCAGTTGATGTCTCAAAAAAAGAGCTTTCGGTCTATGATGGGAAAAAAGATATGACCTTTTTAAATACCGAAGGCTTAAGTTCTTTGAAAAAGTATCTAAAAAAACATTATCGGGATTTCAATCAACTGATCTTCCTTTTAGAAGCCACCGGCAGTTATTCCGATTACTTAATCGAGATGTGTGCTAGATGCCGGATCAAGGCAGTGATAATAAACCCCAAAGCCAGTCATCATTTTGCCAAATCTCTGGGGATCCGCAACAAGACCGATAAGATCGATGCCCGCATGATCTACCAGTATCAG
>JAUXAH010000532.1 GCA_030614945.1 Phycisphaerae bacterium | reverse complement strand
TACAGCTGTTTCAGTATAAGCGGGTTGGCATACTGAATACGCGCAAAAACAAAAGGCTCGCTGTGAACAGACGGCTGCGAAATGCTTTGAAAGGACTTATGGACCCGGACATCGAACGCCGTCGCCGGGTAATGGATTCTTTTGTGCGGGCCACCTTTGAGAGCTTCATCAGGTACTTGTACCGCTACCTGGGTAATGAGGTGGAATGTGAGGACGTGCTCGAAGATGTCTATGCCGATATTTGGGAAAACGCAGGTTATTTACGTAATGTTACCAATGAGAGACAGCTGTTAAGAACTGTATACCTGTACTATATGCGGAAACGCTTGAGGCAGGTTTACAGAAGGATAAACCGGCATCTGCATTTATCGCAACAAGACCTGAAGAATCTCGTTGCCCCCGAGTTAGGCGTCCTTGAGATGATGTCCCAATCGGAGCTTCGGCAGCTCCTTCGCCGGGTGTTAAATAGACTCAAGGCGCGGGAGCGAAGAGCCATAGAGCTGTGGATGGAAGGTATGTCGAACAGGGCAATCGCCAATGAGCTTAAGACTACGGTTGGAGCGGTAAAAATGCTTAAATTTCGAACAATGTTAAAGCTTAAGAAAATGCTGTGCGACCACTGTCGCGAAGACTGAATTGTTTATTATCGAGAGGAGTGAGAGACAATGTCTGATATGAACCGAACAATTGAAGAATTGCTGGTTGACTACGCTGGGGCCCTGCGTGATGGTTGTATACCGGCTTTTCTGAAATCGCTTACACGTGAGGAAGGGCGGAGAATAGCTTCTTCTCGGGGATTTTGGGATGCCACAGAGGCCGTGCGGGTTCTTAATAGCGCCGGGTTCGCAGACAAGGCAGTGGCCCCGAATGTGAGCTTGTTCATATCCCGGGTTGATGCCAAGATCGTATCGCGATTGAAAAAAGCCAGGGCATTGTCACGGAGGAAACGAGCTGCCCGTTCAAGGCCCGTAACTAAAACGAAAGAATGAATTTTAGCCACGAAAACACAAGGAAAATAAAAGTGAGCTAAAGTGCCTAAAGTGAGCTAAAGTAGAAAAATAATCCGTAACTTTAGGCACTCCAAACTTTAGGCACTTTACACTTCTCGTGCCTTTGTGGCAAAAAACAGAAAAGACTGACAAATCGATATGATTTTGGACTGCTACCAATGTTCATCCTGCTATTTTGAGGACAAGGAAGCGTCCTCGAGGATAGATTCTGCGACAATCTCGCCGCCGCAGCCCAAGATGGTTTTCAGGAACGTATTAGCGGTATTCGTCTGTATCGAGCTGTACGACAGCAAAGAGGAGCTTCAAGAAGCTGCAGAGGAGTTTGCATCGCTGTCGGGCCTCATAGGGAAAAGGCCGATTGTACTGTGTCCGAATGTTCATCTGTCTATTGACAGGGCACCTGAGAAGCAAGCCGCCTGGTTGGTTGCCGAGTTGCAAAAGATGCTTATTGCTAAGGGCTACGACGTGCACTGCCTGTCTTTTGGATACCACAAGCAATACGGTATGGAATGTAACGGCAATGTCGGCAGTGTCGTTGGCAGAAGGTTCTACGGCTCTGAAGAGAAGCAGTTTCTCAGACTCTTGACTCGACTTGGCGTTTGTCCTCCGGAGTCTTTGCCGAAGGACATGCCGCCCTGGGCAACGACTCT
>JAUXAH010000669.1 GCA_030614945.1 Phycisphaerae bacterium | reverse complement strand
GACAGGCCACGCTTCGCCAAACAAGGTCCCCACCGCCCCATTCATATATGGCCCTTACGTAAAGAAACTGCCCGAAAATCCCTTTAACGACTTATCGAACATCGCCTATGTGGCCGAAGCCACCGCCTTTTCCGCAGCGGTAGACGGCACCTCCAGCGGATGGTTATACAAAAAAGAAACTGCCGAGTTCGGGCTCAACTGGACCGGAACCGACAGCGAGGGCGCTTACTTTTACGATTACTAAATGCGGGTCCTCTGTCATCCGTCCTCTGTCATCCGTCATCTGCCCTCCGTCATCCGTCATCCGTCCTCTGTCGTCCGTCATCTGTCGTCTGCCCTCTGTCTGGAGTTTACCCTGAGCTTGTCGAAGGGTCATCTGTCCTCCGTCATCTGGCCCCTGCCGGAGCTTTTCCTTCCCGTTTAGCCGTCGCCGGTACGGCGACGTTATCCGCAATCGCAAATCGTCAATCTCGAAGTCGAAGTCGAAGATCCGGCATCTGTTTGACGGAGCAAATCGCAAATATATTGTTTTCTTCCTGATACCCAGATTCCCTGGTCTCCTGCATCCTGATACCCTGATATTCTGGTATCCTAATGCTACTCTCTGCGCCCTCTGCGGCTAATTCTTCTTCGTGCCTTTGTGGCTTAGTGGCTAACTCTTGTCCTGAAATCTGCGAAATCTGCGGCTATTTTTCTTAGTGCCCTTCGTGGTGAATCAAAAACCGTGTTCATCAGTGTTAATCTGTGTCTAAACATAATCCGCGGTTAAAAATCAATCAAATCTGCAAGCCGGAGCGAAGCGGAGGTCCCGAGCAACCTGTGGTGAGCCTGCCCTGTTTGCCCTGAGCTTTTTATACTGAGCTTCGTCGAAGTAGTCGAATGGGTCGAACCAGGCCGAAGGATCTATAAAAATCAATCAAAAGTGCAGCACCCTAAAACCTAAAATCGGAAAATTGCAAAAAATTTTTACTCCTTTTCTCACATCGAGTTACGAGAATCAGGAATTGAGAATCGACCACTATTTTCGACTCAAACGCGCAGGTTCGCCCAATTATAGAGGCGCGTCTTTTTTGCCCCCGGCCGAAAACAGGCCAAGATTCGTAAACCCTAAACCCTAAACCCTAAACAAATTAGCCAATGAACAAAT
>JAUXAH010000133.1 GCA_030614945.1 Phycisphaerae bacterium | reverse complement strand
GTCCGTTCCTGGCAGTTTACTCCGGGCACTTCTTCAATCCATCCGATCCACCAGCCATTGTCCTGCTTGGTCACAGCCGTATATACTCTGTTCATAATCGCACCATCGACTTCAATCTATTTCCAAAATACCCCCCCACCTATCTGCCATACATTTTAAAACAACAGACCGCAGAAGTCAAGAAACTACTCTTATAGTGTTGATGAACCACTCAGAATTAATAAAGAAACCCGGCTATTGTTTTAAGAGGCAATGCGTTGGAGGCAGATTCAAGGTTCGAACACTATTGTATGCAGCTAATTTGCTTGGCGGGAAACGATCCTGTAGAAGTTTTCGTTGATAAGATGGGAACATAAGATACAAAACCTGCACAATGAGATTCACGCGGATGACAATCGCTGGTGGCCCGATGTCCGCGTGACAAGCGCACCCTCTCTCCTTGGTCTAAATCCTAAATTCATCCCAATATCTTGTGATTTCATCAACATGGCTTCTTCTGAGGGTTCCCTCGTGCCTATATTCCTTAGTCTGCTCTCCGCTCTTGAGCGTCATATCGATGACAAAATCTATTCGGCTGATGTCTTCAAAGGGAATATCCAGTTGAGTTTTGAATGCGTGATAGGCGGAGTATGAGAAAGAAGTACCCCTAACCTTTACAAACTTGATAGTAACAGGTAACTGATCCTCTGATAGAGGAATCTTCATGCGTCCATGCCCATGTAAGCTCACCGAGTTGATTGAAACTTCATCGTAAAGTTTCCTGTCACATCGATATTGTAGGCTGAACTTGAACGGTCTGACACTCTTGACATACCTAAACAAGAAAGGGATATCAAAATCTGTATGTGTCGTACCCCGTATCCCACAATGGATGATTTCTGTGTCGCTCACCTGCGGTCTACCAAAGTGATACTCTTCGATTTCTCTGATCACAATTCCCCCAGTGAAAAGCCACAGAAGAAACAGGACTACGAGGGCGCAAGCCGCAACTAACCAGCTTGACTTATGTCTTTTCATCCGGCATTTCCCATATTAAACGCTTAGCTACGCCGCTGGGCCTAATTTCCATTATAATATCAAATCCATCTTAAAAGCTCAAGTTTTCTATGTTATCCACACACTATCTCTTTTGCCCAAAGAGCTGGCAGCTTGAGACACTGTCGGCCCTTTTTCGCGGGTGTCACAAAAAAGGACAACGCATAAGAGCCAGGGAAGAAATCTCTTAACTACCTTTACCGCCCCCTTCATGGAAGACTCCTTTGTCAGAACCCTCAACCCCGGCTTTACGAAAGCTGTGCCCTACCATTGAGCTACATCGGCATTCCTTCGCCCATCATATCAATTATTCAGCGGTTTGTAAACAAGCAACATTGGTGTCAGTCGAACCATTCGTTTTCGGGGTCGAAAGCGGGGATTGAGACGTTGACGATTCGCATCTTGCCGACGGCTCGATGGCGGCAGCCGGGCTTGATAAAAATCGCAGTAAAGGGTTTCACCGGCACGCTTTCGCCGTCAAGCTCCATATATCCTTCGCCCTCAAGGACAAGGTAAACCTCGGTGAGCTTTTTATGATAATGCACCCTCGCGTCTTTTTCAATATCAACTATGTGCATTGTCGCTGTGGGGTTTTCGGGGCTGACGAAGGCCCGCCGTGAAAAGCCGCAGGAGCACTTTATAGCATCGATATCGTCGAACCGTGCAATCATATAGTTTGCCATTTTCTACTCCAGACCCGTATTTCTCACCGCCGAGAGCGCAGAGAACGCAGAGTTTTCAGTTTTATAATCACTTACGGCAGAATCCCGGGCCTGGCGGGCCCGAAAATCATTGAAACCTCAAGAGGCTTGGTGTATATTCTGCCGCATTGAGGCGATTTAATCAAGATAGTAAAAACTTGTAATGGAGTAATTGTGATGAATTCGAAACCCAAGGTCATAGTGGCCCAGTCCGGCGGGCCAACCGCAGTAATCAATTCAAGCGCCTGCGGCGTAATCCAGGAAGCGCTCAAATCGGGCAAAATCGGCCGGGTAATAGGCGCAACCAACGGCGTATTAGGCGTATTAAAAGAAGACCTGTTCGATATCTCGGCTGAAAAGCCGGAGACCATTGAGGCATTAAAGCAAACGCCCGCAGCAGCCATTGGTTCCTGCAGATATAAGCTAAAATCACTCGAAGAATCAAGAGCGGACTTCGAAAGAGTGCTCGACGTCTTCAAAGTCCATAACATCCGTTACTTCTTCTATGCCGGCGGCAATGATTCGATGGACACCGCCGATAAGGTCAACAAGTTAGCTGCGGATGCCGGCTATGAGCTGGTCTGTATGGGCATTCCAAAGACGGTCGATAACGACCTTGCCTGCACCGACCATTGCCCGGGCTATCCCAGCGTGGCAAAATATGTCGCAACCTGCGCGGCCGAGGCCGGCCGGGACACCGAGGCGCTCTATACAACGGATACCTGTACGATTCTCGAAGTAATGGGAAGAAACGCCGGCTGGATAGCGGCAGCAACAGGTCTCGCACACCGTTGTTCCGAAGACGCACCGCATCTTGTATATCTGCCCGAAGCTGCTTTTTCCTTCGAGAAACTGGTCAGCGATGTCAAAGAAGTGCTCAAGGAATTGGGCAGGGTTTTTATCGTCGCAGGCGAAGGACTTAAAGATGAAAAGGGCCAATACATCACCGCCGATAAGGGGGCATTCGGTAAAGACAGTTTCGGGCATATTCAGCTTGGCGGCGTCGCTGAAATGCTCAAGGCCGTGATTGAAAAGGACGTGGGCATAAAGGCCCGGTTCAATAAGCTCGGCACTAATCAGCGAAGCGCTATGCACTTCGCCTCGCTGACCGACGTCAACGAGGCCTATATGTGCGGGCAAATGGCGGTAAGGTATGCGATGGAAGGCGAAAACGCCAAAATGGTAACGCTCGTTCGCGAAGAAGGCCCGGAATACAAATGCTCAACAGGGCTGGCGGATTTGAGGGAAGTGGCCAACGGCGAAAAGAAAGTACCCAAAGAATTTATAAATGATAAGGGCAATCATATCACCGATGCAATGCGGGATTACGTCCGGCCGTTAGTGCAGGGCGAGGCACCCATCATCGTAGGCGAGGATGGCTTGCCCGTGTTTATGAGATTCGAACGCAAACCGCTGGAAAAGAAATTGCCAAAATATATGTAGTAAATGAGTAAATGCGTAGATGAGTGAATGAGTTTGCGCTTCCAAAAGAAAGGATACCGATGGAAGAGCTATTTAACATTAAAGACAAGGTTATTGTTATTACTGGAGCCGGTGGTGTTCTTTGCGGCACAATGGCCAGGGCACTTGCCGGTGCCGGCGCAAAAATCGCCGTGCTGGACATAATGGAAACGGCTGCAAGCAAGGTCGCCGATGAAATCAAATCCGACAATGGCCAGGCCGTTGCGATTAAATGTGATGTGCTGGATAAAAAAAGCCTCAAGATCGCTAAAGAGAAAACCATAGCCGAGCTCGGCGGAGTTGACATACTGATTAACGGCGCCGGCGGAAATAAAAAAGAAGCTACGACAACACCTGATATGAAATTTTTCGATTTGCCGGCCGATGCAATTCGGTTCGTATTCGACCTGAATTTTTTGGGTACGTTTTTGCCGACCCAGGTCTTTGCAAGGGATATGGCTGAAAAAGGCCAGGGCGTAATATTGAATGTTTCGAGTATGAATGCGTTTCGTCCGTTGACGAAGATAGCCGCCTACTCAGCGGCGAAAGCCGCCGTGAGCAATTTCACGCAATGGCTGGCGGTGCACTTATGTCAAAACTATTCCAAAGACATTCGCGTCAATGCAATTGCACCGGGTTTTTTTCTAACCGAACAAAACCGGTTCCTCCTGACCGATGAGAAAACCGGCGAGCTGACCGCCCGCGGCAGGACAATCATCGACCATACGCCAATGGGAAGATTCGGTGAGCCGAAAGAGCTAATCGGAACGGTTATGTGGCTGCTAAGCGACGCAGCGAAATTTGTTACCGGAGTCGTCGTCCCCGTGGACGGCGGCTTCTCTGCTTTCAGTGGAGTGTAATTCGTGATGCGTCGCGCGTATTGCGTGATGCCTGAGACAACACAATAATACGAAATACGATACAGGAGAATAAAATGGCTGATGTTGACCCGGCAAAACCACTAAAGGATTTTAAGCCAAAAAAAAGTTACTTCGTCGGCATCGATTCGGACGGCTGTGCCTTCGATACGATGGGAATCAAACAACGGGAATGCTTTTGTCCCTGGCTGATTGGCTATTTTGACCTGCAGCCCGTGGCCCAGGCGGCACGTGAGTGCAAGGAATTTGCAGACCTGTTTTCCAAAACGCGCGGCTTTAACCGGCATAAGACAACCAAGCGTATCATAGCAGAGCTGCTGCCGTCTCATCCAATGGTCAAGGCCAGGAATTTCCAGGTCCCGCAATTTCCGCACTATTTTGCCTGGGTCGATGACCCCAACAGCTTACTTAGTAACGATGGGCTTAAACGCGCCATTGGCGAAACCTCAAATCCGGACGCCAGAGGTGAGCTGGAAAATGCGCTGGCGTGGAGTGAACGAGTCAATGCGGCCATAAAAGACATTGTTAAAGGAATGCCGCCGTTTCCGTTTGTGCGTGAAAGTCTCGAAAAAATCACACCATTGGCAGACGTTATCGTTGTCTCGGCTACGCCCTGCGAGGCGCTTTCGAGAGAGTGGGAAGAACACGACATCGCCAAATACGCCGAGGTCATAGCCGGCCAGGAAATGGGCAAAAAAGCCGAGCATCTAAATTATGCCACAAAGGGCAGGTATGAAAAGAACCACATCTTAATGGTCGGCGATGCGCTGGGTGATATGAAGGCTGCCAGAGCCAACGATGCCCTGTTTTATCCGATTAATCCCGGTGATGAGGCCCAGAGCTGGAAGAGATTCCACGATGAAGCATTTGATAATTTCTTCACCGGCCAATACGCCGGCATCTATGAGGAAAAAGTAATCGCCGAGTTTGATAAATACCTGCCCGAAACACCCCCGTGGAAAAAGTAAGAACCGTGAATAGTGAATCGAACCACGGATTACGAGCAACAAATTAGAAATGGTAATTGAACGGCAAAACAAGGATGGTTACCTTGGAAACGACCAGGCCCGGGAAGCAATTGCCGAGTTCTTTGCGCAAAACGACTATGCCGGCAAGCGGATTCTGGTGCTAATTCCCGATAATACCCGTTCCGGGCCCGTCGGTGATATATTCAAAATCATTTTTGGTTGTCTGGAGCAAAAGGCAAAGGCCGTCGATTGTTTAGTTGCGCTCGGGACCCATCAACCTATGAGCGAGGAGCAAATCTGTACACGGCTGGCTATGACGCCGGACGAGCGAAAAAGCAAATACGCATCGGTAAAACTCTTCAACCACGAATGGGAAAAGCCCGAAACGTTCACTTCTATCGGTAAAATCTCCGCCGACGAAATCCACCGGATAAGCGGTGGTCTGTTTCGAGAAGAAGTCGATATCACAATCAATAAACTGATTTTTGATTATGATGAATTTTTCATCTTAGGCCCTGTCTTCCCGCACGAAGTCGTGGGCTTTTCCGGCGGACATAAGTATATCTTTCCCGGAATCGCAGGCGAGGAAATCATAAACTTCTTTCACTGGCTCAGTGCGGTGATAACAAATCCCGTAATAAACGGCAACAAGTGGACGCCGCCGCG
>JAUXAH010000177.1 GCA_030614945.1 Phycisphaerae bacterium | reverse complement strand
TTTGTGGCTAATCCTTGTCCTGAAATCTGTGGCCTCTGTGGCTATTTTCTACTTTTTCTATCCACTATCCACTCACCACTCACCATTTACCAGTTACCAATTACCAGTTACCAATCACCATTAACAAATCTGCGTCTAATTCTTCTTCGTGCCTTCGTGTCTTTGTGGCTAACTCTTATCCTGAAATTCGTGGCAAACTTAGTCATTGGTCTTTAGCAATCAAAAATCGCCAATCGTAAATTGAAAATGAAAAATTCTCCGTGCCTTCTGTGGCTAAGTAAAAACTGCCCATACTCCCCAAATTAACAAAATGTTAAAATACAAAAATGCTAATTTTTTACTCATTTTTGCGCAAAAAAGCACGCATTTCTGCAAATTTCTGCTAACTTTTTGACGATTTTCGCGCATTTTTTGCAATTTTTTACCATTTTTTTCTTCCCTATTTTGCCCAAACCCCACAACTTGACAAACCAACCCCCGTTTTTACCCCAAAAACCAACATTCGCACTAAAAAGAACCGAAAAAAATCCGAATTTCCCCCAAATCTGCATAATTTTCGTTCTGAATTTTGATTTCCAATCAGATGTTCTCTGGCCTATGTGTGTTCTCTCTGGCTAATCTTCTATTTTTTTCAATGGTCAATAGCAAATAGTCAATGATGTGCGGCCAGTGCCCGGGCCAATGTTACCGCCCAGCCGGCAGCAATAATGATTATCAGCGCCAGAATTATGTATTTTATTTTAACTTCCGCAAAAAAACGCTTAATAAACCCAAAATACACCCCAAAAACGGCTATAAACAAAGCCAAAAACGCCGAAACAGCCAGCACGGAGCACAATAACGCACAGGCCGGCTGTATGTAAAACGACTCGAAGATTTTGCCCTGAGCAAAGGCAGCTGCCGAAGTGATCATTCCACAAGTTGGGCAAGGCAGGTCATATTTCTGTTTGAAACCGCAGCCCAAAGGCCACAGGGCGATTTTGTAGTGTGCCGTCAGCCGGAACAATCCGAAGAAAGCCGCCGCCGCCAGGAAGACAACCGCCGCTGTAACCCGCTGGCGAGGCGATGCACGGAAGAAAAATTTCGATTTATTTAAATGTTGGCTTATTTGCATAACTACGCTAAAATAAGATAACGTAGTAATTCTGTCAAGCTCGGAGCACGAAAGGCAAGATATGGTATTAGAGCAGAGAAACTTGAGCCGGATGCTGGAAACCGCGATTGTTGCAGCACGTCTGGCCGGTCAGCGGGCAATGGAAGAAATCAACTTTATCAAAGCTTCGCTAAAGAACAACCGCGAGCTGGTAACCCAGACCGATGCCCGATGCCAGAAGATAATCGTGGACCGAATCAAAGAAAACTATCCGGACCACGGTTTTATAGCCGAGGAAAGTGATGAAGGCGAAATATTCAAGCAGCCGCCGAGAGGGGCCGAGCGTCTCTGGTGGGTCATCGACCCGATAGACGGAACCAACAATTTTGCGCACCGTATGCTTTTCTTTACCATCAGTATCGCGGTAATGTACGAGGGCAAGCCGATTGTGGGCGTGATTTTTGAGCCGGCTACAGACTCGATGTTCACCGCTGTTAAAGGCCGTGAGGCACAATTGAACGGCAGGCGAATCACAGCCGGCAGAGAAAAAATGGATAAATTTTCAAGCGTTGGCCTGGACAGCCATTTTGATAATGGGGTGCCGG
Organism: Phycisphaerae bacterium; assembly: GCA_030614945.1. Next base: position 3,242 of record JAUXAH010000177.1, on the reverse strand, counting down.
GCTGGGCCTGCGAAATTATGCAGCGGACAAGATTTCGCAATTTGGGCACAACGGCCCTGCAACTTGCTTACGTCGCAAAAGGCGGACTTATTGCCACTATCACCTCTGACCCGAAGTTATGGGATATAGCCGCTGGAGCCGTGATTGCCGAGACTGCGGGGGCTATTGTGAGCGATTGGCAAGGCGGTAAAATCTTTCCTGCTGACCTGGACAGCTATGAAGGCCAGGAATTCCAGGTAATAACAGCTAACAAAAAGGTTCACGCGGAATTATTGGGCCTTCTGAAGTCCTAATCACCAGGTGTCTTTTTCATTCACTTCAGATACTCGGCTCTTTTCGCTCATTTCTGAGTTTTTTTTATTGGCTTTTAAGGGAGGATTCTGGTATAATTGAGGCAAAGTCCAAAAGCGATACCGGGCAGATGGAAAGAGTTAGTATGCCGAAGACAGCGACCCTAATCAGATACCTGTTTCTGGGATTTATTATATCCGTATACGGAACAGTTGCCACAACTGCTGCGGAGGAGCCGCTCTGGAAAGAGGCTCGACGGCACGGCTGGAAAGTCAGGGGTACGGTTCAGGGAAAAAGCTTCGAACTGATAGCTATCGAAAATGGCCGGCCAATTTATTACATAACCTGCAATGTCGATGCTGCAATCTCGACAGGTGCCAACCTTCTTCACAATTCGCCGTATTCACTTGACGGCAATGACTTAACCATAGGAATCTGGGATGCCGGCTGGGTCCTTGCCTCACATCAAGAGTTTGACGACCGAGTAATGATAATGGATAGCAATTCGGAACCTAATGAGTTTAACCTTGACCCTAATCACGCAACTCACGTGGCCGGGACAATCGGCGCACAAGGGGTTGACCCTAACGCAAAAGGTATGGCTCCGGCGGTGAATATCGATTCCTATGACTGGTATTCGGACACCTCAGAGATGGCCAGCCGGGCCGCAACCGGGGACGGTGAAGATGGAAGAATATACCTGTCCAATCATTCATACGCTGTGATAGCCGGCTGGGAGTGGGGAATCTTCAAAGCAATAACAGGGGATTTTAACGGCGATGACAGAGTGGACTTTAAAGATTTAAAAATACTCGCTGACAACTGGGTGGACCCGAACGTGAACTCGTCAGTGGACATTGCCCCCGCACCAAATGGCGATGGTATAGTAAATTTCCTTGACTACGCTGTGCTGGCAAATCATTGGCGCGAGGTCAACCCAGAAGCACCGTATTGGTTCGGCGTATGGGGTGAAGGCGAGGACAGAAACTTCGGCCGGTATGGTCCTCACACTGCCGACTGGGATTTGGTTTGCTATTCGGCTCCTTATTATCTTCCCTTCAAAGCTGCGGGGAATGATAGAGATGACAATGCGCCGGTTAACGGAACGGAGTTCTGGTATCTGGACCCCAATGACCCTAATGACCCTAACGACCCCAATGATGGGAGCTGGGTACAGAGAATATATGATGTGAATGACCCGAATGCTCCTTATGATGATAATTGGGATGATGGTGGATACGATACAATCCCGACCATTAGCACGGCTAAAAATATAATGACCGTTGGTGCCGTAGATGATGTTGGGGACATGACCGATTTTAGCGGCTGGGGCCCTGCAGATGACGGGCGAATCAAGCCGGATATCGTTGCAAATGGATTCGAGCTTTATTCCCCTGCAGCGGTCAATAATGTCAACTACGCTACGTATTCCGGCACGGGTATGGCTTCTGCCAATGCCGCGGGGTCAGCGGTTCTACTGGTGGAATATTACAATAAGTGCTTTCCCGGCGAAGCTATGTGGGCCGGCACACTGAAAGGATTGATAATCCACACGGCAACCGACCTTGGCAATCCCGGGCCGGATTACAGGTACGGATGGGGGTTGATGGATGCAAATCAGGCAGCCGATTACATAAAGCAAGATGCTAACGACCCCAATGGAGAAAGAATTATTGAGGATGTTCTGGCTGAAGGTACGAGCAATACCTACACATTTACAATTGGCAGTAGCAAACCAGTTCGGGCGACCTTGTGCTGGACAGACCCGCCCGGGACTGCCATCGTCGAGTCGGGTGACGTCAATGACGGCGTCCCGGATAATAACACGCCCTGCTTAATAAACGACCTTGATTTGCGTATCATTGATAATAATGACCCTGACACAATTTATTACCCGTATAGACTGGACCCGAATAATCCGGATGCTGCTGCCGTAGCCGACGCCAACGGCAATATACTGGACAACGTCGAGCAGGTTTATATCCCCTCACCCAATGCGGGTACTTACACGGTAGAGATTAGCCACAAGGGAACGTTAGCTAATGGCTCCCAGTATTACTCTCTTATTTTAAGCGAGCCGAGACCAATTCGTTACATATTCGTTGATGATGATGCTCTCGACGACCCCGTTCCCGGGGTTCCTGGCCCACTCAGGGGTACTAACAGCGACCCGAATGAAGACGGCAGTTCCGAGCATCCGTTTGACAGCATTCAAAAGGGTGTTGATGATGCTAACGATGGCACTATTATCGTCGTCCGTGACGGCACTTATACGGGTGTCGGGAATTACAATATTGACCCCGGCGGTAAGGCGCTGACAATAACGTCTAAATATAGGTGGTTTAGCTATGACTGCACCATAGATTGCGAAAGCAATGGGCGTGCCTTTATCTTCCAGAGCGGTGAAAGTGCAACTACGGTTTTAGACGGCTTTACCATCAAGAACGGATTTGCCGAGGACCTGAACTGGCCGCAGCAGCCTGATGTCGACCCAGGTGGTTACGGAGGCGCAATATACTGCGAGGGCAGCAGCCCCTCGATTATCAATTGCATCATAATAGAAAACGAAGCCGAAGCCGGAGGCGGTGCGATATTCTGCCACGAAAATAGTAACGCCATAATCAGGGATTGTCAGATAAGTCTGAACGATTGCGGGACCGGATTAGACAAATACTATTACGATGTGAATGATTTCAACGATATAAATCTGCGGGGAGGTGGAATATACTGCAAAAACGCAAGTCCGGCGATAATTAACTGTATAATCGGGGGGGTGTGGGGAGTCGGGAACAAGGCCGGTGATGGCGGGGGCGGAATTGCATGTGAAGATAGTAATGCTGTGATTATCAATTGCACCGTAAGTTACAACTTCTGTTCGGCTTCAAATCCTTATATTTATCAGGACGGCGGCGGAATACACTGCGACGGAGGCAGCCCAGGAATATACAACT
>JAUXAH010000716.1 GCA_030614945.1 Phycisphaerae bacterium | reverse complement strand
TTTGTGGCTAATCCTTGTCCTGAAATCTGTGGCCTCTGTGGCTATTTTCTACTTTTTCTATCCACTATCCACTCACCACTCACCATTTACCAGTTACCAATTACCAGTTACCAATCACCATTAACAAATCTGCGTCTAATTTTTCTTCGTGTCTTGGTGTCTTCGTGGCGGAAAAAACTGTGCAAAAAAGCGCATTTTTCACACAACTTTTCGAATATTTTCAAACGTTTTCGAATGTTTTCGAATATTTTCAAACGTTTTCGAACGTTTTTGAGCGTTTTTTTCTTGCCTATTCTACCTAACCCCTACAAACCCACCCCCCAACCCCCATTTTTACCCCAAAAACCTTAACCTCCCCGCAAAAATAACCCGAAAAATCCGATTTTTCACTAAATCACGATAATTTTAGTCCTAATTTTGCAAACCCGCATCTAAATAAACCCGTGAAGTTCGGGTTAAATACTTTCTCGGGTTATTTTTGCGCCGGCGGGATTTAGTCTTTCCTCGATTCTTTCATAGCCGCGGTCGATGTGATAAACCCTGTTGACCACCGTAGTTCCGTCGGCAGCCAGCCCGGCCAGAACCAGTGCCGCCGATGCCCGCAGGTCCGAAGCCATCACCGGAGCGGCTATTAGCTTCTTTACGCCTGCTACTATAACGGTCGGCCCTTCTTTGCGCAAATTCGCCGCCATTCGATTTAATTCGGCAACGTGCATAAATCTATCGGGAAATATCTTTTCGATTATGACGCTATTGCCCTCGGCGAGCGAAAAAAGTGCCATAAACTGGGCCTGCAAATCGGTAGGGAAGCCCGGATATGGCTGGGTTGTAACATCAGCGGGCTTTATGGAACCGCTTCGGGCAACGACACAGCCGTCGCCGTCGGCATCGACCGTTACGCCGACGTTTCTTAACCTGTCAACGACGGCCATCATATCATCGAGCCGACAGTTGTGCAGCCGCAGCTCGCCTGCCGTTATCGCGGCGGCGACCATAAATGTTCCGGCCTCGATTCTATCCGGAA
>JAUXAH010000276.1 GCA_030614945.1 Phycisphaerae bacterium | reverse complement strand
ACTCCCGCCTTTGCTGAATGGGTGTGAACGATGTCAGGATGCAGACGCTTAAGGTGTTTTTTGATTTGATAATAGCTTATAGTGTCATATAAGGGGCAGATTGCACGAATCAGTTTGGGTATGACTATTACATTATATTTCTGATTCTTTGTCTGTTCGAACAGTTCGCCTTCAGGCCCTATGGCCGGCCCGGTAATCAGCGTAACATCGTGTCCCCGCTCCGCCAGCAGTTTGCAGGTTATAAGCGTGTTTTCCTGCGCCCCGCCTAAAATCAACCTTGTTATTATATGAACAATTTTCATTTTTATAGAATACAGAAAACAGAATACAGGAGACAGTAGTCTATCTATTTGTTTTACGGACTATTGGACTTTATAGCTTTAGAATACGCTGCCAATAACCTACCAACCTCATCAATCTGATACAAAAGCTCTTTGGTGTCTGCATATTCCAGATCCTTTACGAGAAACAGGTAATAGCGACATTCTTCCAGCGAACCTTGTGCAATATTCATAAATCTAACCTTGTCTGCACTGCCTCTCTTCTTGAAACCTTCAGCTATATTAGCTGGTATTGAAATCGCTGCCCGCCTGAATTGGGAGGTCAGGCCGTATATTTCACTCTTCGGGAAATTTGCGCTTAAGCGATAAATATTCAAGACAAATTGATGTGCCTTTTGCCAAACTATCAAATCCGTAAATCTTTTTGCTGCTTCTTTAGCCATATATTTTTTTATTCTTACTCCAGTTAGCAGTAAATCATATAAACCCGAATATCAGTATACAAAATTCGGGACTACTACCAAGTAAATCCCTGATTCTTAAGAGCGTTAAGAAAATCGCCCGTATCAGAAAACACCTTTGACTCAAGGCCGCTGTCTGCCCATAGAATGTATCCACGTAATTCTTTTTCCATTAAGATTAAATCCGCATAAGGAATAACGGGAAGAAATACATAATCATCAACATCATTATCTTCTGGAGGCTTACCAGACTTCATCCTTTTTTCTCGAACTTCCCAGTAGAGACTCACTGCCGGACAATTCTTCATATCAATTTTCTCTAATATACCGTCAACATCAACCCCGGGATTGAAAGCTTTAAGGATTTTGTCGACTTTCAGAAGACGTTTAATCCAATCCTTTCGATATCGCTGACGGTCATTAAAATATTCATCTTTGCGGTTTATATCCTCTAACAATGAAAGCTTGAAATCATCCACCCGCCCTTGGTATGTCTTTGGATTCTTCTCTTTCCAATTAAGAGTTTCCTCGCCCCATTCTCGAACCGAGACTACAGGGATATCGATCGGAATCTTTCCATTCTGTTTAAACCGTTCCAGCTTGTCTTCTTCAAGGTAATCCGGCACTTTAGTTGCTAGTATGCCAAGTACCGAAGAAATGGATTCATTGTCAGAAAGCTTTTGAAGAATAGGAAAATCAGGTATTCGAATATCTTGGCCTTGCTGGTGGCATTGGTCTAAAATTTCGCGTGTATAAACAATATAATCTGCTTCAAACACATATTTGACTTTTGCCGAATCCACGACTGCAGCTATTTCTCTTGCAGAGTCAATGGTTGCTCTTCCCTCCACCCATTCCAGTGCTGCATAAGGATTAAAGATAAGGCAACCACATGACTCGATAAATTTGTCGATATTACGATAGTCCTCTTCAGAACTCGCAGGTTGAGGTTTATTTCCTTTTCGCACCTGGGCAATATTTATAAGGTCTCTTGTATCAAGGTAGATTTTGGGTGGTCTTTGAATAATTTTCTCGTTATCCATCAAGCTACGGTTTTCCGAAATCTACTGTCTCCTGTCTCCTGTCTCCTGTCTCCTGTATCCTGTATTCTAATATTTAACATATATCAAACACAACCCCGCAGCCGGCGCGATAGGCCCCGCCGCCGTTCGGTCTTTTGCTTCGAGAATCTCAGCTATTTTTTCTGAAGGCATTCTGCCGGCACCGACCTCGACTAAAGTGCCGACGATATTTCTGACCATATTATACAAAAAGCCGTCCCCTTCTACATCAACATACACCCAATCATTCTCGTATTGCGTATTGCGTATTGCGTATTGCGTACTGTTTTTATGATGAGTATGGTGTATTTCATATTGCAAGGAGGTGGTGACATCGCAGCGGAAGATTGTTCGCACTGAATTCTCACGTTGGTCCGCAGCTGATGCAAAGGACTTGAAATCTTTTTTGCCGACCAGCATTGCTCCTGCCTCAGCCATAGCTGCGACATCAAGTTTTGCAGGCCCCGTTAGAAATCGTCCTTTTTGGGCTTTGGTCTCCTTTTGTGGAATTTCTAACGGGGCAGGCAGATGCCAGCAGTGCCTTATTTGCAGGACCGGCCGTAGTTGTCCCGTAAAAATCGTATACCGGTACAATTTGCTTTTGACCGCCCCTATCAAATCAAAACCCTGCGGAACCTCGACCGCCTCGGCAGCTGCAATATCAGCCGGCAGTCTGCCTGTAATTGCCCTGGCGAGATTTTCCACCGGTATCGCCGAATCGATTTGAACAAGCGCCACCTGCCCCAGAGCGCTCACACCCGCATCGGTTCTGCTCGCCCCGAACACTCTAACTTCCCCGCCGATGAGCTTTTCGATTGCCTCGGTAAGCACCCCCTGAATGGTTTTTAGTCCCGGCTGAATTTGCCAGCCGTGATATGCGCTGCCGTCGTAGACAACCGTCAGTTTTATATTGCGAACCGCCATTACCGACGATTATAGCAGCTTCTCTGCAATCTGCACGGCATTTAGCGCTGCGCCTTTTCGAAGCTGGTCGCCCGCAACCCAGATATTAATGCCGCGGTTCTCAGCTATCGACGCATCCTGCCGGATTCGCCCAACCAGAATATCATCTTTCCCCGTCGCGTCAATCGGCATCGGGAACCGGTTGTTTCCCCGGTCGTCCAGCACTGAAACGCCCGGCGCCGTGCTCAAAAGGTCCCGCACCTGCCCGGGCGTAATCGGGTCCGCAAATTCAAGATTGATACTCTCGCAGTGCGCCCGCAAAACCGGTATCCGAATACACGTGCACGTAATCGCAATCTCCGGACAGTCGAAAATCTTCCGCGTCTCGTTGACCATTTTCACTTCTTCCAGGTTGTACCCGTTAGCATCGAGCGCCGAGTTATGGCTGAAGCAGTTAAACGCAATTTGATACGGAAACGCCTCGCACGTCGGCTCTTTCCCATCGAGAATTTCGCGACTTTGACCTTCCAGCTCGAACATCGCTCTCATTCCCGCCCCGCTCGCCGCCTGGTACGTACTGACAACCATTCGCTTGACCGGATTGGCCTTGTGCAGCGGCCAGACCGGAACTATCCCGATAATCGTCGAGCAGTTCGGATTCGCGATTATGCCTTTGTTCTCCGCAATCTTCTCCGGATTTATTTCCGGAATGACAAGCGGAACATCCG
>JAUXAH010000090.1 GCA_030614945.1 Phycisphaerae bacterium | reverse complement strand
CTCCTCAGCGAGCTTATTGAAACCCGCACCGCCCTCGGCGCTCGCGCCTCAATTGAATCGCTCATAAAGCTGACACCTACGAAGGCAAATCTTCTCGACAGTGGTGGTGGTGAAAAAGAAGTGAAAGTCAGCAGCCTCAAGGCCGGCGATTACATCCGCGTCCGCCCCGGCGATAACATACCAGCCGACGGCGAAGTTATAAAGGGACTTAGCTCCGTCAACGAAGCCACGATAACGGGCGAATCTTTGCCTGTCGATAAAGTGCCGGGGATGCAGGTCTTCGCCGGCACAAGCAACCTTACGGGCGTGCTTGATATCACCGTAACCAAAGCCGGCAAAGATACAACTCTCGGCAAAGTCCAGTCGTTGATTATGCAGGCTGAACAGACAAAGATACCGATTATGCGGATAATCGACCGCTATGTTAAGTGGTACACGCCGACGATTTTGATGATTGCGGCGATAGTTTTGTTTTTCACCGCCGATATCAACAGGGCGATTACGATACTTGTTGTTTCGTGTCCCTGCGCCTTGATTCTGGCGACTCCGACGGCGATGGTTGCGGCGATTTCGGCCTCTGCTCGCCTCGGTATCCTGATAAAAAATGTAGCTGACCTTGAGATTGCGGGCAAGATGACGGCAATGGTGTTTGACAAGACCGGGACGGTAACGACCGGTCGGCTGTATGTAACAAAACTGACGCCCGCTGAAGATATTGAACCGGCCGAGCTGTTAGCCGTTACTGCTTCCGCCGAGCAGATGAGCAAGCACCCCGCCGCAAGGGCCCTGCAGGAGGTCGCCAAAGAGGCAAATCTCTCCTTACCTGCCCCGGACAATTTTCAGGAAACACCCGGCAAGGGCGTAACTGCTCTGGTCGATTCCGCAAAAATTATTGTCGGCAGAGATACCTTCCTGAAGGAAAACAATGTAGATATAAGCAACGTTTCCGACCCCGGCCTTCACGAGGAGCAGGGCTTCAGCACCCTTTATGTAGCAAAGGATTCAAAGTGCATCGGCTGGATTGGTTTACAGGACAAAACCAGACCGGAAGCCCAACAAGCCGTCGAGGAGCTGCTCGATATCGGCATAAAAAGAGTAACTATGCTGACCGGCGACAGAGACGAGGTCGCCAACAGGGTTGCTGCCGAGCTGGGCTGTACCGATTTTAAGGCGCATTGTCTGCCTCAGGACAAACTGTCGATTGTTGAGCAAATGAAAAAAGACGGCCACACCGTCGTCGTTGTCGGAGATGGTATAAACGATGCACCTGCTCTGGCAGCCGGCGACCTTGGAATTGCTATGGGTGCTGCCGGCAGCGATGTAGCCATAAACTCTGCCTCGATTGCCCTGATGAGCGATGACTTAAAGCGGCTTCCCTTCCTCGTGCGACTTTCACGAAAAACAAGAGCAGTTATAAATCAAAATCTCGGCTTTGGGATAATGTTTATTATTCTTGGTGATGCGGCGGCAGCAGCAGGGTGGCTGCCCGCCATTTACGCCGCGGTTTTGCATTTTGCCGGCTCATTGATTGTTGTTTTTAACAGCGCTCGACTTGTCCGCTACGGCGAAGAACTCGGCCACGAAAAAATTGATTATTGATTACTGATTATTGATTATTTACGAGATATGCAATACGAACCACGAGCCACGAATCACGAGACACGAAATATGGAATACGCAGTTGAAACTTTTTCTTTGACCAAGGTTTTTTCCGATTGGTGGGGCAGGGACAAGGTCTATGCCGTCGATGACCTGAATTTACGGATTCGCTACAATGAAGTTTTCGGCCTTTTAGGTCCCAATGGCTCAGGCAAAACAACCGCCCTGAAGATGCTGCTCGGCTTGCTTTATCCGACAAAGGGAAGAGCCTTATGTCTTGGCGGCGACGGCGCCGACCCTAAAATCAGCGCTCGGATAGGATTTCTGCCGGAAGAGTCCTATCTTTACAGGTATTTGAACGCCCGCGAAACCCTGGATTTCTATGGCAGGTTATTTGGCTTGCCCGCCAGAGTGCGGAAAATGCGTATCGAGGCCCTGCTCGATATGGTCGGGCTAAAGGCCGTCGCAAACAGACCCGTTGGAACATTTTCAAAAGGTATGGCACGCAGAATCGGCCTGGCACAGGCACTGATAAACGACCCCGACTTACTTATATTGGACGAGCCGACAACCGGACTTGACCCTATCGGAACGAGGCAGATAAAGGATTTAGTCCTGGAGCTTAAAAAACGCGGCAAGACGGTTTTGCTTTGCAGTCATTTACTCGCCGATGTTGAAGATGTGTGCGATAGAATTGCAATCCTCTACGGCGGCAAAATCCAGGCCGAAGGCCACGTTAAAGACCTCCTCCTGCAGACAAATAAAAAGCAAATTACTACCGGCGACATAAGCGATACCGCCGTTGAGAAAATAAAGCAGCTGATTGAAGACGAACAGGCTGACTGCGTCGTAACTTCTCCAATGGATAAGCTCGAAACATTTTTCATCAAAACCGTTGCGACCGCCCAGCAGCAGGCCCAGCCCACAAGCGGTGCAGTCAGTACCACACGAATCGGCGGTTTTCTCGCATCGGAAACCCCTGTGGAAGATATACTCGATAAACTTGTCTCTGAACCGGTATCGCAACAGCCGCCCCCGGGACCTCCAACAACAGAGCAAGTCGTCCCCGTTGAAACTTCTGAACCCAAACCCGATGAAGAGCTGCTAAGCAAACTAACTGAGCCGACTAAACCGGCCCCGCTGAAACCCGTCGTTGGAAATGGAAAAGTTAAAACAGAACCGGTTGAACCCAAAGCCCCAAAGCCCGAGCAAATCAAAAAAAGCATCCTTGACCAGCTAACAGGCCCCATTAGAGACCCGAAAGGAACAGGCTCTAACGGGGCAGGCCGCTCAAAACGCAAAAAAGAAGATAGTGAATAGGCAGTGGTATTTAGTCAATGGTAAATGACCAACGCTCGATTTCGGATGACCAGTTGTCAATTGTCGATCGGAAATCGAAAATCGGAAATTGAAAGATGCGGAGTATCTGGGCTGTTGCCACGAATACTATAAAGCAGGCCTTGCGGATGAAAATTGCCGCTGTTTTCGTAATTCTGCTGATTGTCCTGCTCCCGGTGATGGGTGCGGCGATGACGGGCGACGGCACTATGAAGGGCAGGCTCCAAACCTTTGTAAGCTACGGCCTTTCGCTCACCAGTTTTTTGCTCTGTTTGCTCACGATAGTCGTCTCAATCTATTCGCTGACAAGCGATATAAAACAGAGGCAAATATATACTGTTATTACCAAGCCCATTCGCCGTTTTCAGCTTCTTTTCGGCAAACTGCTCGGCGTAATACTATTGGATATAGCCCTGCTTGTTCTCTTTTCAGCTATAATATACGCCATTACTATTTATATACCGAAATATTTCAATGCGAGCGAAGCCGACCTTGCCCAGCTCGACAATGAATTTTATACCGCTCGGAATAGTCTAATTCCCGCCGAAGTCGATGTTACCCGGGAGGTCGATGAGGCCTATGAGAAACTCAAAAAGAGCGGTCGACTGCCCGAAGGTGTCCCTCGCGAGAAAATAATCGCCAAACTTACTGAAGACCAGAAAAGATGGAAAAGAGCCGCCGTGCCCGGTCAACAATTGATTTGGGAGTTTAATAACGTTAGACCTCTCGACCCTAACCAGAGTTTGTTTATAAGGTTCAAATACGACGTTTCTGTAAATCCGCCCGATTTGAATGTTTATGGAATATGGACAGTAGGTGACTATAGACAGATCAAGTACGGCACCAAAAGGGAAACTCCGATTCGTGATTTCGACCGCAAAGATGCAATCCGAACTTTTCACGAAATAGAGGTTCCTGCCAATGTAGTCGCCGAAGACGGCTATCTGGCTGTCGGTTTCCTGAATCGCCCCCTGAATAATACAGTGGTAATCTTTCCACCTGAGGACGGATTGGAAGTGCTTTACGAGGCCGATACCTTCACCGGCAATTTCATAAGAGCCGTTCTTTTAATCTTATTTCGTTTGATTTTCCTCGCTTGTTTAGGCATATTGGCCTCGACTTTCCTCTCTTTCCCTGTGGCCATATTGCTTTGTCTTGTGATATTCTTTACCGCAACTATTAGCGGCTTCTGTTTGGAATCCTTTGACTTTCTTGGCGAAAACTTAAGTTGGGTCTATTCTTACACTATTAGGCCGGTCATTTTGCTCCTGCCGCAGTTTGATAAATTTAACCCTGCAAAATTCCTGGTCCCTGCGCGATTATTGAGCTGGCCTTTATTGGCCAAAGTCGCCGGCCTTATGATTTGTATCAAGTCCCTTTTATTGTTGCTTCTTGCCGTGCTGATTTTCAGCTTCAGAGAAATTGCAAAAATTATAATCTAAAGCGTGAAGCGAAATACGAGATACGAACGATGCGTTCGTGCGACACAATAATTTGCTCTCTTTGCATTGTTCTTGCGGCTGCTTTACTTATCACCGCCGGTATGCAGCTCGATTTCATAAACTCACAGCGTGAGGATATGAACCTGATAATCGATAAGCCTGAAAATGTTCCCCCTTCGCTGGCATTTACAACCATCGCAACCGGGGCTTTTCGCGGCCTGGTCGTGGATGTCTTATGGATGCGGGCGGATAAGTTAAAAGAGCAGGGCCAATTCTTCGATGCAAAACAGCTTGCAGAATGGATAACCACCTTGCAGCCACGTTTCGCATCAGTCTGGGAGTTCCACGCCTGGAATATGGCTTATAACATTTCCGTCGCCATACCCGCGACCCAGCCGGACCAGCGATGGCGATGGGTCAAAAACGGCTACGAACTCCTTCGCGACAAGGCCATTGATAAGCAAAAACTCAAAAACATTACGCTTTACCGCGAACTTGCCAGAATATTCCAGCACAAAATAGGCGCCGTATCGGATGATGCACACAAATATTACAAGCTGCAGCTCGCTTCGGCGATGGAACCGCTGCTCGGCCCCGCCGATAACCAATATTTCGACGCTCTTGCCCAATCCCCAACCGACTGGGAGGAAATCATAAAAGACGCCAATGTGGTCCTGTTAATTACAGCTCTAAAATCCGCCGACAAGGCATTTACCGATGGTGAATTTGTGAGCAATTATCTGTCCTTAAGACAAAACCCCAGCAGGTTCAAGCCCGCTGCATTTAATGTTATAGATGATTTTAGAGTCAGAGGTCCCGAAGCACTCGAAAAGTTCGATATTTTCGCCAAAGCTTACCAGCTGCGGAGAACGTGGAAACTTGACCCGGTTTTAATGCATGAGCTGAATAAAGTCTATGGCCCTATCGACTGGAATGACCCGAATAAACATTACCCTCTGGATTGGCGTCATCCCGACAGTCACGCAATTTACTGGGCCGTCAAAGGCCTTCAAGTAGCCGCCGAAAAGGAATCACGTCAGATTGGGATGACCGAAGCTAATACCGACCGTATCGTAGGCCACAGTTTGCAAAACCTCTTTCGCAACGGAAAAATATTTATCTATAATCTACCCGCTGAGGGTTCATCGGATTCTTCTTCGCAGCAGAGGAAGGAGATATTTTTACGGCCGGATTTGAGGATGTTTGAGCCATGCAACGAGGCCCGGCTGGCGACCCTCGAAAAATACAAAGACCTCAGTAAAAGCATCTACGATTCCTACCAGGACGGCCATCGCAATATGCTCAAAAACGCCGTCTTCTCTTTCTATCAGGCAGGCCATAGGCGCCAGGCACAAAAAATTTATAATCAATTAAGAAAACTCTATCCGCTGGATGAATTTAAAGTTCCTCTGGTTGTTTTTGCGAGGAATCGGCTCCGCGAAGAGCTCCGGACTATAGGCGTAAATAACGCAAAAGAAATTGTACAAATGATGTTAAGGGAAAGTTACTTCAGATATGCAATGCGTGACGATGATGAGGCGGCCGGCTTGGAAAATATGGCAGAAGAAGCTTATGAGATTTACTACAAATCGATAGAGCCCGAGGCGAGGATTGCATTGCCTGATTTTAAGTTGTTAAGATACCTTGCACTTATCGATTTCTTGAATGACCAGCAGTATCCACCTGACCTGAGACGCAATCTGCTTGGACGCATAAAAATCGAAAGGCCCGGGCTTTTCGAGCAATTAATGCAGCAGGAAGAAATGCTCAAAAAATTAAAATGACGTACGCAGCCGGACACGCAATGCACGATACACTCTTGCGACAATTAACCCCTTCACAAAAAGAAGCTGTCTTTCACATTGAAGGGCCGCTGCTTGTTATTGCCGGCCCCGGCAGCGGTAAAACCCGCGTCATCACATATCGAATCGCTGCACTCATTGATTCAGGCGTCCAGCCGTACAATATTTGCGCAATAACTTTCACCAACAAAGCCGCCGACGAGATGCGCCAAAGGGCAATTGCTCTTGGCACTTCCGCCGGTGCGCATATCAGCACCTTTCACTCTTTATGTGTCAGAATCCTCCGCCAGTATGCAGATAAGGCAGAGATAAACCGCAGCTTTAGTATCTATGACGAAGCCGACCAGGCCAGATGTATCAAGCAGGCCGTCAAAGATTGCGAACTTGACACCACAAATTTCCCGCCCGCTCGAATGCTCGATGCAATTTCCGTCTTGAAAAACAAGCTCATAGATGTTGACTCTTTCAAAGCCGACGCCGATGGTTTTTTCCCCAGAACATTAGCTGGAATATATGCCTGCTATCAGCATATCTTACGCGAACATAACGCCCTTGATTTTGATGATTTGCTAATGGAGACCGCTTTTTTGCTCCGGAGCTGTCCCGATGTTTGCTCCGAGCTTGGAAATCGTTTCAAGTTCCTGCTCATCGACGAATATCAGGACACCAATCACGCCCAGTATAAAATTGCTAAGGCCCTCGTTTCGGCTCACAACAATATTTGCGCAACCGGCGACCCCGACCAGTCCATTTACCGCTGGCGCGGCGCTGACATCCGAAACATATTGGCCTTTGAAAATGATTGGCCCGATGCCACCGTTATCAAACTCGAGGAAAATTTCCGCAGCACAGCCAATATTCTCGAAGCTGCCGATAATTTGATTACATTCAACCAAAATCGAAAACAAAAA
>JAUXAH010000036.1 GCA_030614945.1 Phycisphaerae bacterium | reverse complement strand
ATGACCATAGCCGCCAACAATTGTCGAATAGTCCGAGCTTAACAAGAAGTTGTCATAGCCGATAGTAACCATAAAATCCATAAATGCCTGACCTATGCCAAGCGGGAAAAATTCATCATGTTGACATTCTTTTTTATAATGCTGCATGGTTTTGTGGTCATTATTAACATAGGCGATTGCAATTTTCCTTAAGTCTGGAGCCAGTAATCTCAAGATTCCATCTTTTTTCATCACCCTGTTTATCTCACATACAACTTCCTCTATTTTAAAGTGGCTAATGTGCTCGATCATGTGAGAAGAGAAAACTATCTCGAATTGTTCGTCAACATAAGGCAATTCCCATGCCTGTTTTCTTAAACGTAAAGAATCAAAAATATTGTGGTCTAATACTTCCCATCCTTTTAGCTTTTCCCAATTATACCCAGCCCCTAAATTAAGTTTTGTACATACAGTCCCTTTAGACTTCATCTTGTCACCTCCCATGTCGGTGAAAACTTTTCTTTCATTGTTCCTGATATAAATCTTTGCATCAATCACAATGACTATTGTCTGAATAGCCATGTTTATATCAAAATAATAATCTATCAAACATTGTCCTCAAAATATCTCAGTTTTTTTGCAATGATTCTTTCTGCCTCAGAGAATACTTTTTCTCCTGTACCATAAATATCCTTAACCTCCCTACAATTTCTACATATAATTTCCAAACCACGCCTTTCTAAAGAGGCAGATTGATCGCTACCATACATTGCTCTATCTAAAGTAATGTGCCTTTCAATCACAGTAGCGCCCATTGCAACAGCCAAAACCGTAGGTAGGACCCCTACCTCATGGCCACTATAACCAACTTCACAATCATATCTTTGCTTTAGTGTCTTAATCATCAAAATATTACATTCTTCATTCTTACATGGATAGGTGGAAACAGTATGCATTAGCACGAATGGACATTCTTTCTCTCTGAAAATTTTAATGGCTCGATCTATATCTTCATAAGTGCCCATCCCGGTTGATATAAAAGTTGTTTTTTTCATTGAAGTAACCCGCTCTAAGAATTCCCGGTGAGTCAACATGGCGCTTGCAATCTTGTTATATTTTAAATCATAATGTCCAAGAAATTCTAAACTCTGAATGTCCCACGCAGAAGCAAACCACTCAATTCCGATCTCGCTGCAGTAAGAATCGATTTGTTGATACTCCTCGAATCCAAATTCAAGTCCTTCCTTTTGTGCACGTTGAGTGTTTCCCCATGGGCTTTCGCGGGGTGAGTCAAGAAACTCTTTCGTATAGACCAAATCTATAGTTCTCTTCTGGAACTTAACCGCATCACAACCAGCGGTCTTGGCCATATCGATTAATCTTTTCGCAGTGTTAATGTCGCCGTTATGGTTAATTCCGAGCTCAGCAATTATAAATACTCTGTCCATTTCTATGCCCACCATTAATTTTGTGTTTCCTATATTTTTATTATTTTATGGTCATTGTAAGTAAGCTTATGAAAAGCCATTGACACTCCGGACATTATCCAAAAATCCTCACCTATGGCGGTCATTAAACCTTTTATCGCCAATATTACCATTATCGCAAAAAGGAGATACCCCAGGTTCACGTTTGGATTGCCGTTCGTTCTCAACAGCCTTATATCCCTGCTCAAGTGCCAAAAAACTGCTGCAAAAAACATAATAAAGCAGGCAAATGCTAATATTCCCCGCCTTGCTAAAAGATTAAGATAAAAAACATGATTGCCGGATGAGCGTATCCATTCCCAATTTGCCTTATCATCCTGTCTCCACTGCTCATGTATTGACTCACTATCGCCCCAGCCCAACAAAGGCTTTTCTGAAAATGCTCTCATTGCAGAAATTGCGGTGACTATTCTAAAACGAAGCGAAGAGCAAGATATAATCTGTGGCCTGCCGTCAACCAAAACAATGTCCTGCCCAATCCGATGCTTCATTTCCTGAAATATATTTGTGGTATAAAAAACAGATATAGCCAAAACGGCCAAAAGAAAAGAAAAAACAGCCGCCTTTCTGCTAAAAAACTTTTTCGATATAATAAGCATAACGAACGTGCTTATAACTAATGTAAGCATAGCGCCTCTGCTGTAAGTAGCAATCAAGCTGAAGCAGGAAATCACAAATATTGAAGAATAAAAAACATTTTTCCACAGAGAATTTTTCTCTACCAAAATTCTATGAAGTATGAGTACCATCAAAATAATGAGCATATACGCATAAACATTTGAATCAAGATAGATAAAAGACTCACGAGTAATCCTGGCTCCTGAAAGTGATGCATACTTGCTGCCGCTTTGTATATAGTATTGCTTGAACATACCCAGCCTTGCAACAATAAGCATGACTGTACCTGTTGCCAGCATCCAGTTCATAAAGGTTCTTATATCTTTCAAATTACGCATTACGACTATGATTAGAAAGTAGAATAGTATTGAGCTGACATTATGTGCAAATTGATAGAAAGACCGAGAGTTAAACTCAGCATTTATCGAAGACAACAACAAAAAAAATACATAAAGTAATATAAGTTTTAAGTAAGGGGCCTCAAAGATCTGCCAAAATTCATTTCTTATTAGCAGTCGTATTGTTAATATATAAAAAACAAAAAAAATTATGGCGGTCATTCTCAAGTTGGGGAATTTATACTTGATCACCATCTGTAGTCGGAAAAAAAATAAGGTTAAAACTGCGCACACAAAAGCAAAAAATATTTCCTCTCCCCTTTTTTTTATTCCATGTGCAACTATAGTTTGTTTTTGCAGGACTATTTTAATACCCTCTGTGGCTAACTAAGCAAGCACATCCTCTACTTTTCTACTTTTACAGTTCCAGACAAGCAGAACCATGATCGCAGCAAAAATAGCTCCGAAAATCCAAAAGTTAAAACCGGCATCCCAGCTAAATTTCTCCACCAGATAAGCAGTTCCTACGGCCGTAAGACCCGCCCCTAAATAGCCCATCGAGTCTATAAAACCTGTTACCGAAGAAGCGGCTTTACGAGAGCCTAAATCCGCAGGCAAGGCAGCTACAATCAGCACATGCGGGCCAAAGGTTAAAAAACCGATAAACAACAAGATAAACAAGCTTAACAACCCATTATCCTCAGGACATTGTTTAAATAAATAACAGAAAAACGCCAGTAATATGAGCATTATGAAAGCAATTGGAGCTTTGTTGTTTTTGAATATTCTGTCGGAAGCCCAGCCGGCAAATATTGCCCCAAGTCCACCTGCGATGGGAAAAGCCAGAGCCTTGAACGCTGCCGCAGAAACCGTTGCACCTTGTTCCTCAAACATATAGGTCGGTGCCCATGACATAAAACCGTACCGCACAATATTCAGCCCGAACAATGCAAAAGCTGCAAACCAAACGTAAGGATTTAAAAGCGTAATTTTTAGTGTTTTGCGAAAACCTATATGAGCATCTTCGCGAATACTGTCGTTTTCAAGCCCACTTTCCTGGTTTTCTACACTTGGCAGGCCTATTTCTTCAGGAGCGTTTCTGGCTCGAATATACCAATGAATTGCAATGAATATGCAAAAAACAGCAGGAAACCAGAAGGTAAACCGCCAATTGAAATATTTTATAATAGTGCCGGCAAGGAACCAGGAAAAAGCTCCGCCAATAATATAACTTGTGCCGAGACGGCCGGAAATTCTACCTCTGACTTTGGCCGGGAACCAATTCGCCATCGCTTTTACAGTCGGCCCCCACCCCATCGCCTGGAAATATCCATTCAGTCCCCATGCCACAATTAACAGACCCAGCATACCACCGTTAAAGCCGACCACAATATTAAGTATCGCAGAGCATAATAAACCAATTGTAATTATCCGCCTTGAATTCAGCTTGTCACCAAGTTGACCATTTACAAATTGCCCTACCGCATATAATAAGAGCAGACTGCTAAGCACCAAGCCCATGCTGGATTTTGTCAAGCCGAATTCTTCCATTATCTTGGGCATAGCTATGGAGATATTCACTCTACAAAGATAGAAAGAGGCGTAAGTTATCCACATAAGCCAGAACATTTTCTTTTGCCATGAACTTACGGTCTTAGATGTTGATGTTTTTGAGTCTGATGTTATTTGAAGAACTCTTTCAATTTTAGTTTCAGTTGTTTTGTTTCACTTTATTTTTTATCTCTGTCGATGACTGGGACGGGAAATATGGTATTATTATCACTTTACCATTAATACTTTTCATAACCTTTCTTGCTTCTTCGATGGTTTCGTCATCATGACTTGTACTTTCCATCAATATATCAGGGCGGATTTTCATAACATTCGGCAGGGGAGAATAAGTTTCTTGTGCGACGGCAACATCTACGTATTTTATTGCGCTTGCAAGCTCAATTCTATCCTCGAACGAAAGTATAGGCCTTTTCTTTTTTTCCATAACAGCTTCGTCAGTAAGGATTCCCACAATTAATCTCCCATCTTCACCAGCGATTGCCTTGGCGTTTTTCATCATCATTAAATGTCCTTTGTGAACGATATCTAACACATAATATGAATAAACTATTTTCATTTCTTATCCCTTTCGGTATCCAAATAAAATTCATGATATTTGTCAATTACCTTTCTATTTGCGCTAAACGCCAGTTCAGGAATATCTGTGATCGGGAAAAAACGGGCATCTTTGGCATCATCACCCGCTTTAATTTGGCCTGCAACCCGTTCAACTTCATAGCAGAGTATCAACATACTACCGTAGAATGAATCATTCATTGATTGAGCATCCAACAGACGAACAATACGGCCTTTTATTCCCGTATCTTCTTCCAATTCACGCAGTGCTGCGTTCTGAATGCTCTCATCGACCTCAACGAATCCTATAGGCAAACACCACATATTTTTATGGGGTTCATTTTTTCTTAATACCTGAATTTTGCACCATGTTTTGGTTTCTGAGTTGAATATCCTCACAGAACCCCCAAAAAAGGGGGTAAAACAGTAGTGTTCAATAACGTGGTTGTATCACCTTATTGGTTAAAGAGTTACGAGCGTGCAATTTTTTTTTTGCACGGATATGCCCAACGGAAAGGGCATATAGCAGCATTTTGTAAAAAAAATGTGACCGTTCTCGTGCAAAATTCAGGTAATACAAGAAGAACCTGTCTTTTGTCATTCACAACTACAGCACTTACTGCCGGAAGGGGGTTAATGTAAAATGTTTTCTCACATCTTCGACAGTATTGTCTTGTACGCTTGTGTATTATGACACTTTCGAGCTTTTGGCTGCAACGCAGACAATATACATACGGTTCATTTGCCACTTATATACTTTCGATTCGATATAATATAAAGGTTCCGTTCAGTTATCAGTCGGTAGTTGCAGATTGTCGGATGTTGAGCAGTTTCGCAATGAGAAACAATTGATGATAAATTACAAATTTTTCCAGACTCCGTCCCCTTGGGTTGCAATTAACAGCTGATTATGCTGGCATCTTTATCTCTTAAGCTACAGATGATTAGCTGCTAAGAAGCCTGAGCTTGGCTTTTTTAAGATTTTCTAATAAGAATGCTGCAAATATCGATATCATCAATGATACCGCAAATACAATACCGCTCCTCTTGACTGTGCCCCTAGCAACAGGATAAACCTTTGGCTTTTCTACGAGCGGTATAACATTCGCTGCCTTATTCTCTATTCTTTTGATATAAGCTTTCAAATAGTCCAGCAGTTGCTGCTCGTTCTCATTGTACTCGGCCAATGTATTGGTTAAAAACGAGTGGAACTGCTCAAGCGTAGAATAAGAAGGCATCACCTTCTTTATATAGCTGAAGAGCTTTTCATTCAAGTTGAGCAAATCTGTGTAATAGGTGTACATTTCTTTGTTGGCCCTAATTTGCTCTTCGAGATTAATTAACTGTGTCTCTGCGGCCTGTATTTGGTATGGTAAAGGCACGTAGGCACTATTATCTCCTACATTATCGAACTGCAGGACGATGTCACTTGGCAATCTGCTTAAGTCTTCAGTGCCCGAATTCTTCAGCTTCTCCAAAGTGGATTTTTTCCTTTCTAACTCCAGGTTTAACGTGTATCTTGTTTCTTCGATGCCAGCTATCTTTTCCTTAAAGCTTATAATCTTGCTATTTAGTTCCTCTCTCTCTGAATATAAAGGTATGATCTGTTCGAAATTGTTTCTGCAAACCGAGGCTATTTCCCGGATATTTTCTTCAGATTTTGCCCCCACTCGCATAACTAAAAGAGAGCCCGGTGAAATTTCGAAGGAAACAAACCCTTTTAAGCCTTCATCGGTTCCGACCTCTGCTATTCTTTTAGCATATTCGTTAAAACCGTTTGCTTGCAATTTTTCGGCAAGCTTTTCCAAATTCTCCGTGCTGTAAAACGTATCCTCAAGTACCTTGAAGGCTTTTTCGCCCAGTCCCATATTATAAGTGAAGGTAATTTTATAATCTCTTGGCCAAAGGAATATGGCCAACCCTACCACTAAAGGCGGCAATACAGAAGCTACGAAAATGAACCGTTTCCGTTTCCAAAGAACTCGGAAATAATCTATCAGATTTATCTCATCTTCGTAAATCCTCGCTTCTTCCTTAACATCATCAGTAGTTTGCTTCTTTGAACTATCATTTTCTAAACTCGCCATATTATTGACCTCCCGATATAGCTATAAAGAAAAGCATGAATGTTTTATTTAAATGCTAAACAGCGCACATTATAACACTGCTGTCAATTTAGACTCCGTCCCTGTCGGGTGCAGTGAAATGCCTTTCGGGTAAAAAGCAACTCTCGCCACCAAGTAATCAAAACATCAGAGGCCATGTTAGGTATCAACTGTCTCAATCAGAGTACCAAATGGATTATTCACGAGGTTGCAAAGCAATAAATTTCCTGTTTTTAATACGCTGTAAGACATGGAAACCCCTATACACAGTTTGATAATTTGAAAGACCTGCTGGGGATTTTTAAGCAAAAGTTGTAAAATACTACGCAGCATGACAAAGGCAAGGGTGGTTACAGCCATATGCACATGCCAAGAAAGCAGGAGAAGTAATTTCCAGACAGCGGCGACACAAAATGATACGTAGTTAAGCAGACAGCCAGCTGTCATAGTCAGTTTGTAGCCGATAGCGGTTGCATCAGGCGGGTAAAATTTATTTACAACGAATGTTTTCATGATCCGTCAATCAAATATTTCACCAAATACCCTTAAACGCTTCCATTCTCAGGTTTTTAGATTACCACTATAACGGAATTGGCCAGACAGTTCAACTACTTTTTGTAAGTGTTTAGTCCGCGAGCCCCACCCTACGATTTTGGTTGTTTGTCATGTATTTTTCGGGAAATTGAGCGTTACGACTATCAAGAGTTCTTTAGTTGCTAATAAAAGACCATTGTCGGACTTTAGTAGTGCCGTTTCTAATAAATAAGTTTAACTTTTTGATTCGCTTTCGGCGAAGCACATTCAACAGATTCCTCCGCTTCGTCCCCGTACCAAATTGCAGCAAGTGAAATTGCTGTCAAGCAATTTCGCCGCTCGTATATCGTATCTCGTATCTCGTTAAGCGAGTCGAGTCGTCCTTGGGAGTCCTTACGGAGGGAGGTCTGGTGCTAACTACCGGTTACCTTCAAAACACAGCACTTTGCCGTTTTTGGTCGCAAGATACAGCCGACCGTTTGCGGCGGCCATGCCGTCCCATACGGGTGGAGCGGGCAGATCGAGTCGAAACAGCTTTTTGCCTTTTGCCGCCGAAACCGCCATGAGCACGGCGGGGCTTTTTCCCTCGTAGGCGGCGTCCTGGGCAAGTATTTTGGCCTTTACTTTTGGATCGCCGGGGCGGTTGAAGGCGTCATCCTCATTCAATACGTCCGGCGGGCCCGCAATGAAAAGCGTATCGCCGGCGAGGATCATAGCCCGTGCGTGCAGAGGCTGCTGAGCAACAGACCAATGCAATTCCGGCGCAAGCCGACTCTCCAAAGCAGCATGTCGTGTAAACTTACGGTTAAAGATCGCAGACCGACCCGATTTCTGACTCCACTTTTTCACCCTCGCAATCGACTCGGCATCAGCCTGCCTCGCCGAGCAAAACAGGTGATTCTCCAATACAGGCGACCACACGAAAAGCCCCGGCTCGCGCCCAAAACCATACACCCGATCCGAATCGACAACCAACATACGCCCCGCAGGAGCATACCGCCCCGCCCGATACCACCAATTGCAGCCCGATGAAAATGTCCGGCCGTAAAGCCAGTAGGACCTGTGCCAGGCGTCATCGTCAAGGAAGCCCGTCGGGCTGAACAGGTGGGCATTGGGACCCAACTGAAGCGTAGCTCGTTCCGTCGGATCCGTCTTCGGATCGATGGTCTGCATCCGCTTGCCCTCGAGGTCGAAGGCCTGGGCGCGCATGTAAACCGCCTTGCCGTCGCAGGAGAGGATGTCCGGCAGGCCTACCGGCATGTTCAGCACTTTTACGTCCTTTTGAGGGTTCTGCTGGTCGTCGAGAACACCTTCTGAGAGTATGCGTCCCGTCAGCGCATCCAGACGGCAGAACCTCAGCCCTCCGTCGAGGAACGTTGACCGACCCGCCACGCAGTAAACGACGCCTTTGTGTATCAGGACCGACCCGTGGACCGGCCAGACCGACTGAAGACGCCCGTAGGATACGAGCCTTGCGTCGTGCGGCGCGGCCCTGAATCGCCAGACCAGAGCCCCATCGGCGCCCCTGAGGCAGTACACGTAACCGTCAGCCGAGCCGAAGATCACCCGACTGCGATACACTGTGGGCGGCGAATCCACCTCTGCCCCGGCGGTAAACGTCCAAACCTTCTCACCGCGATCCGCACTCAATGCATAGAGGGTGTGTGTGTCCTTCGATGCAATATAGACCCTGCCGCCTGCGATCACGGGGCTTGTCAGCGCCCCGCCCAGGTTCACCTTCCATTTTTCGGCCAACGGAGTATTCACTTTGGTTGTTGTCGCTCCGCTGCGGCCTGCATCGTGTCGATACGTGGGCCAGCCGCTTTCTTCGGCACGTACGTCTATCTTCTTGCCGTAAGCCGGACCCTTGAATAGTCGTTTGCCGGCGGGAGCAACGTGGCCGAACATCCGTTGCGACGCGGGCGCCAGTGCGGAGAAGCCGTGGACTTTCGTCTCCAGATAGCACGCACACGGACTTGGCGGGGCGTATATTAATCCGTTGCAGGGCAGGATGCCGTATGAGCAGGCGCCGCGGACCCAGTGGTGGGCCTCCCATTGCTTTGTGCGGATGTCAATGAACTCTATTCCCGTTCGGGAAGCGAGTATGTATTCGTCGGTGGCCTTTGCCCGATAGCAACGATGGTGGAACCAGTAAGTATTGATGTCCGCGCTAAATTCCCGCTTGACCTCACCGGTTTTCGGATCGCGACCCGTACAGACGCCTGAGTCCCCAGGGCCGGCGATCTTTCCGCACCAGACCAGGCCGTCGATCACAAACAGGTCCTCCGGAGAACCGGCGTGACCGGCCCGGTAGTGCGGGGCCTGCCAGAGTTTCCTGCCGTCGGTTTTTGAAAGAGCGGTGATTCTTCGTTTGAGCCTGCCGTCTGCAAATAACACCACGTCATCATAAGCCACCAGCGTCGGGCCGTAGACGTAACCCATACTTTTCCTTTGAGCCACAGGTTCCGACCGCCACCTTTCCTCGCCGGTCTTTCGGTCCAGACATACGACCTCGTTCCAGTTGTGGAAATAGACGCTTCTTTCGTCGACCGTCAGGGTCAGCGGTTCGACCGGATAATCGGTTTTCCACAATGTCCGGCCCGAACCGGCGTCAAGTGCGATGACAGCGCGTTTGTCGGGTTTGAGCAGCCAGCCTTCCGACTTCTTCATCGTCCGGTTCTTTTCATCCCAGCATACCATCAGTTTGGGATAATAGTCTGCCGGGTTCATTGACTCGCTGTTTTTCAGGAGAAACAGCGTGCCTTCCGACAACAGTATCTCTTCGGTAAATTCGGTGCCTGCGTAGGTTTTCAAAAGCTCTCCGGTGGCTGCGTCCAGCCTGCTGACCGGCGCCTCCAGACCGAGCGTAACATAGACAGAGTCTCCGACGGCAACCAATCGCCGGGGAGGCTGTGCGGGACCGTCTTTCAGGGGCCAGAGGTGATTGAACCAGGACTCGATGGGCCGCTGCCAAAGAGTAATGCCGTTGAACGCATCGCGTGCGGTCAGCGTCCATTTGGACGGCATGTGGATCGATGCACGACTGCCCATATCCATGAGGGAGAATATTCGACCCTGCGCCGAGACTACGGCGGCCACACTGGTGGTAAACTCGTGGTGACGGGAGTATCGGGGGCCGGCTTCCCATTGAAGATGCCTGAGCGGACCGATCGCGGTGTCATGGGCGACGGCGTTGTTGGTGGGATCGTGCATATAGTGCGTCCACTCGTCAATGTTGTCGGGCCGGGGCTTGACGGTCTTCGTCCACTTGCTGCCGGTCTTGATGTACGCCACGCCGTTGGGAGCCAGGACTCGCAGAACCTCGTCCATCGGGACTTCAATCCCGTCAGGAAGGCTGCCGGGCTCCGACACGACGAGGTTGACAAGATTCTCGATGTACGGAAGGTGCTTGCCTCTCCACCGGTCGACCGACACCTTGCCATAGAGCTTGAGTGACTGGATGTGCTCGCGGGCTTTTTCCACATTCCGCGCATCTGCATCCAGGCCATGAACCAGGTAACTGTCATTCACGCGCAGCGCAGCAGTCAAACGCCCGTCCCCACAGCCGATGTGGACGACGAGACCGCCTTTCACACCGCTCGCATCCAGGATTTGCCGCGCTTGCTTACGTTCCGAGGAGGAACGTTGCTTCACGTTAGGGACACAAGGAGCGACCACCAACGCCAATACCAGAACAACCGTCGTGGCAAACCAGTTTATCTTTGTTCGTACAGTCATTACGAAGCCTCCTTTTTTTTTGACGCAGATTTCGCAGATTGCGCTGAAAGATAAAAAGTCATCAAATATCTGCGTTAACCCCGCCCATTGCAAATGGGCTGGGTTAATCAGCGTAATCAGCGTCTAATTCTTTTCCGTTTAATCCTTCTTGCCCATACACAGCACTTGACCGTCTCGGGTAGAGATGAATAACCGGCCGTTGGCCGCAATCATCCCGTCGAAGACGGGGGGATACTCAAGCGGTGTTTCAGACAGTTTCTTCCCATCCCTGGCCGAAATGGCCACAACCTGGGCTCCTTTGCGCGCTTCGAAGGCGGCGTAGGGGTCTTTCGGATCAAAAACATCCGGAGCGCCGGCCACGAACAAAGTATCGCCTGCTTTCACCATGGCGCGGATGCGAACCGGCAGCCACTGCTTCCAGACCGGCCGTTCCGCTCGCGTATAGCCGATCATTTTGTCGAGTCCAAAGGCCTCGCTTTCGAGCTTTCGTACCTGATTGCCGCGTGCGCGTGAATAGTCGGATTGAGGCAGCCATTTGACCGGCTCACGGGAGCCTTCCTCACCAACTATTTGCGGCTCGTTCGTATTGAGGTCGGCAAACAGCAGATAACCTTCCTTGCCCGGGAAGAACATCAGGCTGTGCACGTTCCGACGATAGAACACGCGGACGGCGTAAGTCTTTTTGTCGTCGACCACAAGGAGCTGTCCGGTCTTCGGGGCCTGGTTCGCTAACTGGAAGCCGGGCCATCGCTTCGAGTACATCCAGAACGTACGGTTGTACCAGGAGCCGTCCAACAGACCGGCTGTCGAGAAGATATGCAGGCCCACATCCTGAGCGCCTTTGCTCGAGAGGACCGGCACTTCGACCTCTTTCAACTCGGGCGTCATCTTCTTC
>JAUXAH010000730.1 GCA_030614945.1 Phycisphaerae bacterium | reverse complement strand
GCCACACCAGCAATTATATTGAACACATTCATTTTAAGCCTTTCTTTTTCTCTCTTGTTATAAAATGTAATTGTACGAAAATCACTTTTTCTTATTTTGAGCAAATTTACCGCCCCTTGGTATTTCCTCCACGTGAGCAGTAAGTTATTCCTTATCCTTCCAGTTCTGCCATTTTAACAGCCCTTTGAATTTACTATTTTCTATTTGCGATTTACTATTGCCTTTCTCTGTGCCCTCTGCGGCTAATTTAATTTTCAATAATCAATCATACTTAACCAATAATCAATTACTTTGCCGGCCCTTAAGAGCGTCAATAGAATGGATGCCGATATTCTGCATATCCTGGGCAATAGTTTTACCAACGCCGGGAATTTGTTCTAATTCTTGTAAGCTGGATGATTCCATAGAAAAGTGCCTCAGATATTATTCACCAAATACAATTCACTAATCACGATTTACCAATCACGAATTATCTGGCTTCTTAGTTGTCGGCCCCCGATGTTAGCTGGTTCCCAGCACCAAATGACGCAAGCTTGCTATTTCGTGCGGGGCAAGTGTAATTATACTTATTCGGCTAAAAACTGCAAGATTTAATCCTCACTAATCGAAGATCCGGCGCCATTTGACGGAATCCGGCTTCAGACGGACTGGCAATCCGCCTCCCACGGGCTCTCGCCCCGAAGGATTGCCTCCGAACGGGCTTATATACACAGCATAGCATCTCTTGTCATTTCTTTCACGCACCCCGTATCTCGCCGGAGCCATCCCCACCTGTGCCTGCGCTACCACAGGTGCAGGCAAGCTGCCCTTGAGGCCGCCACCCGTCGCGTGCAGCAAGGACAAGTTTTACTTGACCACATCGAGCAGCTCAATCTCAAAGATAAGCGTGGAATTGGCCGGAATGTTTGGCCTGCCTCGCTCACCATAAGCCAGATTCGCAGGTATGTACAACTCCCATTTACCGCCTTCCTTCATAAGCTGCAGAGCTTCGGTCCAGCCCTTGAT
>JAUXAH010000172.1 GCA_030614945.1 Phycisphaerae bacterium | reverse complement strand
GTTGATGCGGTCGAAGCAGGTCTAAATTATATCGAATGCTGGGGAACGGGCGGTGTGTCGCGTGAGTTTATTTACGCTGCTGACGCCGCTGAGGGAATTTTGTTGGCGACGGAACATTTCAATGGGCCTGAGCCGGTCAATGTCGGAGCTGGCTTTGAAATAACGATAAAGGAGCTTGTTGAAAAAATTGCCGAGCTTACGGGTTTTGACGGTGAGATTCGTTGGGACAGCTCCAGGCCGGATGGTCAACCGCGGCGATGCCTTGATACTTCCCGCGCCAGGAAGCTTTTTGGTTTTGAAGCAAAAACACCATTCGACGAAGGGTTGAAAGCCACCGTTGATTGGTATATTAAAACAAGGAAAATCTGCAATAGAAAAAGATAGCGTGCAAATCGGTCGGTTTTAGTAAGGAAATATAAAGATGGACAAAGATACTTTGAATGTTGCGGTTGTTGGGGCGGGCTATTGGGGTAAGAATCTTGTCCGTAATTTTGCCGCAGCTAAAAGATGTAATTTGAAGTACGTGTGCGACCTGGATGAGAAGCTGCTGGCTGTCGAAAAAAAGAAATTTCCTTTTATTGAGACCTCAACCAAGCTGGAGAAGATTCTGGGTGATAATGAAGTTGAAGCGGTGGTAATTGCTACCGGTGTTCCGACTCACTTTGGAATTGCAGAAAAGTCTTTAGAGGCCGGCAAACATACATACGTTGAGAAGCCGTTGACTTTGAAGGCCGGTGACGCCAGGGTGTTAATTGAGCTTGCGAAAAAAAAAGGGCTAAAATTGATGGCAGGTCATTTGCTTAAGTATCATCCGGCCGTGAGTTATCTTAAAGAAACGATAGACAAAGGTGGGATTGGTCAGCCTTATTATATGTATACTCAGCGGGTCAATTTAGGTGTTGTTCGTCAAAATGAGAATGCGTGGTGGTCGCTGGCACCGCATGATATTTCCGTTGTGTGCTATCTGCTTGGCTCCGAGCCGGTATCGGTGGCGGCGCACGGACAGTGCTATCTGCAGAAGGATATCGAAGACGTGGTCTTTGCTACGATTAAATTTGCGGATGGGA
This sequence comes from Phycisphaerae bacterium, assembly GCA_030614945.1. Next base: position 3,906 of record JAUXAH010000172.1, on the reverse strand, counting down.
AAACGGCAAATATTCACTGCAGCTGGCTTGACCCTCACAAAATCAGGAAGATGACGGTCGTTGGTTCCGAGAAAATGGTAACGTTTGACGATATGGAAGCTACGGAGAAGATTCGGATGTACGACAAAGGTGCGGCGATAAAGCATGATATAACTACATCATACGCGGACATAATATCGCTTCGATTCGGCGATATAGTGATTCCGAAAGTTCCCGGTGGCGAACCGCTTGCGCTGGAATGCGAACACTTTATAGATTGCGTGCTTGACGGCAAACCGATACGCAGCGACGGTATTGACGGCTTGCGGGTTGTTCGAGTTCTGGAGGCGGGGCAGAAGTCGTTAAAGAGTAATGGTGAGCCCATTAATCCTGAGGATTTTTAATGAAGCGGAAGAAGAATTATTTTGTGCATGAGTCGGCGTATGTTGACGAGCCGTGCGAAATCGGCAAGGGGACGAAGATATGGCATTTTTCACACATAATGAAGGGCGCCAAGATTGGGGAGAACTGCATATTCGGCCAGAATGTAAATGTTGCCGGCGGTGTGGTTATCGGCAACAACGTCAAGGTCCAAAATAATGTTTCGATTTACACGGGTACGATTATCGAGGACGACGTTTTTCTTGGGCCGAGTTGTGTTTTGACGAATGTTACAAATCCTCGGTCGCAGATTGTGCGGCATAATCTTTACGAGAAGACGGTCTTTCGGTGTGGTGCAACTGTTGGAGCGAACGCGACTGTTGTCTGCGGGATTGAAGTTGGTCGGTATTCGTTTGTTGCCGCCGGTGCGGTGGTAACGGGGGATGTTCCGGACTATGCTTTGATGATGGGTGTTCCAGCGAAGCGGGCCGGTTGGATAAGCCGACACGGTATTCCGCTGCCTCAAGCGGATGCTGAGGGTATTATGGTTTGTCCGGAGAGCAGGTACCGTTATAGAGAAGTTGAGCCGGGGGTGGTGAGGTGTCTGGATTTGGATGAAGAAGCACCGCTGCCGCCGGATAAAGCCATCAGCAGAGTCTCCTACGATAACCTTAAGAAAAAATAAACAACCCTCTTTACACAAATCAGGAGAATAATATGCAGGTGCCTCTATTAGATTTGAAAGCACAGTACGCTACCATAAAAGATGAGGTTTTAGCAGCCGTTTCAGAAGTTCTTGAATCTCAGCGCTGCATAGGCGGTCCGAAAGTGGCCGAGCTGGAAGAGAAAACAGCGGCGATAAGCGACAGCAGGTTCGCAGTCGGCGTTTCCAGCGGTACGGATGCAATTTTGAACAGTCTGATGAGCCTGGATATCGGCGCCGGTGATGAGGTTATTACGACGCCATTTACTTTTTTTTCTACGGTCGGCTGTATTGTCCGCACAGGTGCCAAGCCGGTATTCGTGGATATCGACGCTAAGACTTTCAATATCGCCCCGGCGCTTATTGCCTCGGCGGTTACGGAAAAGACGAAGGTGATTATGCCGGTCCATTTATTCGGCCAGATGGCTGATATGGACCCAATTATGGAAATTGCGAATAAATATAATCTTACGGTTATTGAGGACGCGGCCCAGTCGATTACGAGCACGTACAAGGGCAGGAAGGCGGGCAGTATCGGGACGGTGGGGTGTTTTAGTTTCTTTCCGAGCAAGAATCTTGGCGGCATCGGTGACGGCGGTATGATTGTTACCAATGATGAGCAGCTTTATGAACGTCTTTTTGTTATGCGCAATCACGGCAGCAAGCCGAAATACTATCATAAATATATTGGCGGCAATTTCCGTCTCGATGCAGTACAGGCGGCGGCACTTCTGGTCAAGCTGCCGCATCTGAATGAGTGGTCGGAAGGGCGGAGGCGCAATGCGGCGTATTACGGAAAGAAATTTGCGGGGACGGTTGTAAAAACGCCCTATATCAATCCCGATTGCGTAACTATCTATAACCAGTATGTGATTCGCGTTCCGAGGCGGGACGAGGTTGCGGCGTATTTGAGGGAGAAGAATATCGGCTGTGCGATATATTATCCTGTGCCGATACACCTGCAGGAGTGTTTCAGATATCTGGGGTATAAAGAGGGGGATTTTCCTGAGTCTGAAAAGGCGGCAAAAGAGGTGCTGGCTATCCCGGTTTATCCGGAGTTGACTGATGAAATGAAAGATTATGTGGCTGATACGATTCTGGTGTTTCTAGACTAGTGCTCCGTCTCTAAATAAACGATGGCCATATTTGGACTTCCTTGCCGATATGGTTTGTGATAATGATAACTGTATTGCAAGGAGGTCTGATATGCCAGGGAAAAACTATATTGTTGAATTGACAAGTGAAGAACGAAAACTGCTTAAGCGATTGGTTAACACGGGCAAGGTAGCTGCCTACAAGCAGCGTCACGCGCGTATTCTGCTATTGGCAGATGAAAGCCCCAAGGGGCCCAAAATGACCGATGATGAGGTTGTGAAGGCCGTCGGCTGTGGCAGCGCAACTGTTGAGCGAGTACGTAAGCAACTGGTTACTCAGGGGCTTGAGGCAGCATTACAGCGGCCCAAAATCGACCGTTCTGCCCAGCGATTGCTGGATGGTGATGCAGAGGCCCATCTGATTGCCTTGGCGTGCAGTCAGCCGCCCCAAGGGCATAATCGCTGGACGCTTAGACTGTTGGCTGAGAAGATGGTTATACTGGAAGTTGTCGAGCATTGCAGCAAAGATACCGTCCATCGTACGCTAAAAAAAACGAACTTAAGCCTTGGTTAAGTCAACGATGGTGTATTCCACCGAAGTCCAGTGCAGAATTTGTCTGTCAGATGGAAGAGGTTTTAGACGTGTATAAACGGCCCTATGACCCGGATCGTCCGATGGTTTGTTTTGATGAGCGGCCCAAGCAATTGATTGCAGAAATACGCGAACCAATTCTGGCAGTTCGAGGTAAGCAAGCTCGCTATGATTATGAGTATAAGCGCAATGGTGTGGCGAATTTGTTTATGATGTTTGAGCCGTTAGCGGGTAAGCGTCATGTAAAAGTTACCAACAGGAGAACCAAAAAGGATTGGGCCGAGTGTGTCCGACAGTTGGTCGATGAGATTTATCCACAGGCCGATAGTATCGTGTTGGTTCTTGACAATCTCAATACTCATAAAAAGGCTTCGTTATATGAAGCATTTGAGCCGACTGAAGCAAAACGCATTGCGGACAAACTCGAAATCCACTACACACCCAAGCACGGCAGTTGGCTGAACATGGCCGAGATAGAAATGAGTGTTTTGTCTCGCCAGTGTTTGGCGGAACGAATGGACAATGTAAAGCGATTGCAAAAAGAGGCGATGGTCTGGGCTGAAGAACGCAACGCAAAAGAGGCAAAAGTGGACTGGCGATTCACAACAGACGGCGCACGGATAAAGCTAAAGAAACTATATCCATCAATTGACTAGAGACAGAGCACTAGAGCTGTAACTTTATGAATCCTGATGGTGCTGAGGAAATGCCTCTGCACCTTCAGTGGTTTGGGTGAAAAGTCGTGATTTTTAAGCAGAAAATATTGTTGGTTTTTATCTTGGTGTGTTGTCACAAATAAGACAAGAGTTTGCACGGGACACAACTGCGCAGGATTTCTGAAAAACAAAAAGATGATTAGCAAAGCTACAAGAATTATAAATCAGTTTAAGACACACTCGCGAAATATACTCTGGTCGAATTTTAATCAGGGGATCATCGCTGTATCTGGCTTGGTAGTTTCTATAATGTTTGCTAGATTTGCTGGGAAAGACCTTTATGGCCATTATTTATTTGCATTGGCAATGTTGGGTCTGTTTTCAGTAATTTCCATCGCCGGTACGAGGACTGTTATATTCAGGACTATCGCACAGGGTTATGATGGTGTTTACAAAAAAGCAACTAATTTTAGTTTTTTATGGAGTTTGTTGGGCGTTCCG
>JAUXAH010000277.1 GCA_030614945.1 Phycisphaerae bacterium | reverse complement strand
GCAATTACCACAATCAAGTCCGGCTCATAGCTTGCTACTTTCTCGATAACCTGCGGTGTGTTTACGTCTTCTGTTTCAATAAAAGGTGTCGAGTAGGTATTTGCCCAGCGGGCTACCGGTGTCGGCCTCGGCTTTCTGCCTCTGCCGGCCGGGTGCGATGGCTGCGTTACGATAAATCGGAGGCTATGGCTCGAGCCGGCTAAAGCATTTAGAGACTCGATACCGAATTCCCCGCTGCCGAGATATGCTATTCTCATTTTTCGTATCTCACCTTCTAAAGTGCCTAAAGTGAGCTAAAGTGCCTAAAGTGAGCTAAAGCGCCTAAAATGAACTAAAGTGAAAAAAATAATCCATAACTTTAGGCACTTTAGTCACTCCAAACTTTAGGTACTTAACGCTTTTGTTCGTGCTGTTCTGCAAGTTTTTTGAGCTGTCTTCGGTGTGCGATTTTAGCGGTCGGGCTCATACGGTTGGCGATAGTCATTCCCTGGATATGGTCGTATTCGTGCTGCAGGACCCTTGCGAAGAGCCCTTCAGCTTCTTCGGTAAATTCATTGCCGTCCAGGCCGGTGGCGGTAACTGTGCATTTTTTATATCTTCGGATTTTGGTGAAAACACCCGGGACCGACAGGCAGCCTTCGTCTGTTGAGCCAAGCGGGGTCTCTGCTTTCTCAGAGATTGGCGTAACAGTTGGATTTATATAGACTTTGACGCTCTCTTTCTTTCCATCGAGCGATATGATAAAGAGCCGCAGCGGCACGCCCACCTGTGGCGCTGCCAGCCCGATGCCTTTGTTCTTCAGCATAATATCGGTCATCTTCTCTACTAACTGACGGATATTGTCGTCGATTTTCTCAACCGGCGAAGCCGGCCTGGCCAAAACCTCAGCGGGGTAATGCATTATTCGACATTTTTCAACATCAATCATTTTTCGTATCTCGTATTTCGCTTCACGCCTTATTTATCGTCGAATTCGTCGCCGGTGAATATATTGCCGAGGTAGTGTTTTCTGACGGTTTCGTTTCGGACGATTTCTGCCGGTTCGCCGGCTCCTATCACCCTGCCGTGGTCGATTATATACGCCCTATCGGCCACCTCGAGCGTCCTTTCGACATTATGGTCGGTAATGAGAATACTGACGCCGGAGGCAACAAGTCGGCGGATTTCGCGCTGCAGGTCTTCAACGGCAATAGGGTCAACGCCGCTAAACGGCTCGTCCAGAAGAATCAACGAGGGGTTCGTTACCATAGCACGGGCGATTTCAAGTTTCCTTCGCTCACCGCCGGACAGAAATCTGCCCTGGCTGCCGGCGACCTCGCTCAGTGCGAAACTCTCAATGAGCATATCGGCCCTGCGGTTGCGTTCGGCCTTTGTGATAGACATCGTTTCCAGGATAGCATAGAGGTTGTCCCTGACGCTGAGGCGCTGAAAGATGCTCGGCTCCTGAGAAAGATAGCCGATACCCAGCCGGGCCCGTTTGTACATCGGCAGCTTCGTAATATCGCAGCCTTGGAAAATCACCGCCCCGCTGTCGGGGGTAATCATACCCATAATCATTCTAAAGGAGGTGGTTTTACCGGCGCCGTTTCGGCCCAGAAGCCCGACAATAGTGTGCCGACCAATCGTAATGGATACCTGGTTGACCACAGCCCTGCCGGAATACTTCTTTACCAGCCCGCGAGTTTCAAGAAGAGTCATATCTATCATATCGCATCTCATATTCTTATTGACTATTGACTATTGATAATTGATAATTGAAAATAATAAATAGCAAATAGTCAATAGTCAATTGAAAATGGCGTATGTTTGCGGTTCTAAGTGATATACATTCGAACCTGGAGGCCCTGACCGCGGTTCTGGCTGATATCGAAAAGCGGGGCATAAAGGCGATTTATTGCCTGGGCGACGTGATCGGCTACGGGCCGGACCCCGGCGAATGTCTTGACCTGATTATAGAGAAGACGGAATGGTGCGTTCTGGGAAATCACGATTACGCGGCCTTTTATGAGCCGACAAATTTTAACTATGCGGCGGAGCAGGCAAGCTTCTGGACCCGTGAAGTTCTGGAAACAGAAGAGGGAAAAGAGGTCCGGGACAGACGCTGGGGCTTTCTCGGTGAGCTTCCGATGCGGCAGAGGCTCGAAACAAAACTGGGGACAAACACGACGATAATAGATTTTGTTCACGCTTCGCCCAGAAGACCGGTTAACGAATATATCTTTCCCGACGATGTTTACACCAATCCGCTAAAGGTTCGGCTTCTGTTCGAGCGGATCAAGCATATCTGCTTTGTGGGCCATACTCATATGCCAGGCGTATTTCTTGATGAGCCGGACTTCTATCTGCCCAATGAGCTGAACAATGTTTATCCGGTTATCGATGACGAGAAGGCAATTATCAATATCGGCTCTGTCGGCCAGCCGAGGGACAAAGACAGCCGGGCAAGCTATGTATATGTGAATGAAAACGAGGTGCACTTCGTCCGCGTGGAATACGATTTTGAAGCCACCATCAGAAAGATAGCAGCAATCGAACAATTAGACAACTTCCACGCCGAGCGGCTGCGGGACGGAAGATAAAGAATTAAGAATTTAGAATTAAGAGTTGAGAATGAACTTTAGGATTGTTTTGGTTTTGGTTGTAGTTGGCTTTGTTGTTTTTTGCGGCTGGCTTGTTCTTGAATCCGGACTATGTGAAACTTATCGGTCTGAAAGAGGACCCTGTATACTCTTGCAGCAGACGACGGCTACCGAAGGTGGAGAGAGTACAAATGCAGCTACGGCAAGGAAGGAGACACTGGAAGCGGCTGATTTTACTACTTTCGGTGCTGATAACGCCCCGGCCCGAACCGTTATTCTCGGCGCAGCCGACCCCGAAACGGAAGACCCTGATATCGGGTTCAAGTTTCAGTTGGAGTTAAGCTCTAAAGGTGCGGCTATCAGAAGAGCCACCTTTAGCAACGGAAACGATAACGGATTCGACGACCGTGATTATAAAAACCCCCAGCCGTTAGTGATTCTTTCGCCCGTGAGTCGGCCCGACGGCGGTGAGATTTTGTCGATGGCAAATAAAGGGTTTCAAAATGATGCTCTTGTTCAGCAGAAGCTTGAGTTGCGTCTGCAAGACTTGCACTGGAAAAGCTTCGACGTTGAAAAAGACTATGACGGCTCCCAAACAGCTCGGTTTGAAGCTGTCATTAAAGTTAAGGATACTGGTGAGCCGGTTTTCAAATTGATTAAGACTTATAAGGTTTTCCCCGGCAGGTATCTTTTAGAATGTAAACTAACTATCGAAAATCTGTCCGGCATCGAACAAGAAGTGCGTTTCAATTTAACCGGCCCGTTAGGACTTGGCAGAGAGGGTGTCAGAGGCGATATGAGAAAAGCCGTGGCCGGCTTTAGAGATAGAGATTCGCAGGACCAAATTACCAGT
>JAUXAH010000583.1 GCA_030614945.1 Phycisphaerae bacterium | reverse complement strand
GCCGATGAGATTGATATGGTCGCTGATTTGGCGGCGATAATCGAGGGCGATGAACGATACCTGCTAAATCAGTTACAGGCGGCGCTGAAGGTTTGTCGTTCGATGCGGCCAACGGTTGTGCTGAAAGTGATAATCGAATCGGCTGCTCTGAGCCGCGAGCAAAAGATATTTGCCTGCCAAATCGCACAACAGGCCGGCGTTGATTTTATAAAGACAAGCACAGGCCTGCACCCTGCCGGCGGAGCAAGTATTGAGGATATAAAGTTAATCAAGCAAACTGCACCAAATTGTAAAATAAAGGCAGCAGGCGGAATTAAAACCGCAAAGCAGGCCATTGAAATGCTCGATGCAGGCGCAGATAGAATAGGCACTTCCTCAGGGGTACAGATTATAAATGAGCTCAGGGCGGAACAAGTACAATGACGACAGGGACAGTTGCCAGAACAGATAAATGTATTCTTTGCAAATTGCACTATAGAAAAATCCGCGCACCCGTAAATCTGCCGGCTCTGAATGAAATATTCGCCGGCCTGAAAGGTGCGTCGATTCTCGGCGGCAACCCGGCCAAGAAAGATGCAGACAGATTCAGCTACTGGGCTGCTGAGCCGAAAGAGGTATTTGAATTCAGAGCGGGACAAAAAGAGCCATTCGCAAAACTGCAAAAAGCTCTGGATAAATATAGATTCGAAGACTGTCAGGGCAACCACACGGGATTGCCCCTACATGACGGTCAGGGCAACCACACAGGGTTGCCTCTACGAGGGATTTTTCGCGGCGGATGGATTGGGTATTTTAGCTACGAACTCGGACGATACATCGAGCGATTGCCACAGACAACAATAGATGACCTTCAAATGCCGCTGATTCGACTGTGCTTCTATGACCGCGTTATATGCTACGACCATATTGAAGAAACTTTTTGGCTAACCGCCTTGCAGTTGCAGAACGATGTTGAAAAGCCGGAGGCGAAATTAGCTGCTCTGGAGAAGCTGCTGGCAAAATCTCAGGAGGTTCTGCCACCACAACCTCGCTCTGCGGATATTGAAAACATAGATTTTTCGCAAATTCGATGCAATATAAATAAAGATTATTACCTCAAGACAATCGAAAAAATAAAACGCTATATTTATGACGGCGACGTTTACCAGATTAACTTCTCGCAGCGATTTGAATGCGATTATAACGCCAGGCCGATAGAGCTTTATCACTGGCAGAACCATTACAACCCGAGCGGCTATGCAGCTTATATCGACGGTGGAAGTTTTCATATCGTCAGCGCCTCGCCTGAGATGTTTATAACAATTACCGACGGCGTTATCAGCACTAAGCCGATTAAGGGCACCCGGCCGCGAATCAGTGATGCCAGCAAAGGCAAACAAATCAATGCAAAGAACTTCGATGAGCTGGTCAACAGCGAAAAAGAGCAGGCGGA
>JAUXAH010000315.1 GCA_030614945.1 Phycisphaerae bacterium | reverse complement strand
TTGAGTGATGCTCTTAACCTGGCTATTGCTTCATCCTTGGTCCTGAACTCCAATTCGAGGCGGTCGGACTGGATCTTGGTTAGCTGAACCTCTTCGGTTTTGGCTTCGAGGGCGTTCTGGAGGCTTCTGACTTGATTTTCCTGGATAATTACATTTCTTCTACATCTTGCAAGTTTTGCTTTGGCGGCCCGCAGGCGATTTTCAACGCTTTGAAGTTTTATCAACCTATCCAATACAGGTCCCATTTACGCTCCTTCGTCGGCCCTAAAAATCTTAAGTCTTTTATTATGCTCATTTATATTTTAGTCTGCAACAAAAATTTTTCGCTTTTTAGTCTTGGGCCCCTAATTTCGACATTTTTGCGTTGCCTTGCTTGCTAATTATAAATATAATGGCCACAGTAGTTTGAAAATTGGTTCTGCCAGTTTGACTACGGGAGCAGGATTATGTACGAGAGGCTCAAGCCTGTGCTGGAAGTTATTGGGTTGGTTATTAGCGCGGTGGGTCAGGTCTTACTCTTCTATCAGGAAAAATATGTGGCTGCATGCCTTGTTTTGCTGATATTTGCCGTACTTATTTGGTTAGTAATTCGAGACATATATTCGACTCCAATTGCGTACATATCCATTCATTACCACTATGACATTGTTGATGCATCAGGGAGAAAGGTGAAAGTTCTAAAAGTAAAGAAATTCGTTCCTAAAGAAAAGAACCTCGATGTACTTGTCGATGAACGCATTACTGTAAGTGGCCGACTTGCGTTTCCACAGTCCAACATCGGGAAGGTCGTTGACGTCATCGATCAAGGTGGAACTTATACAGTCTACACGCTTTTAACAGCGCCGTTGGAAAAGGGTAAAGAAGTCGAGCATATTCTCGAATACGTAGGAATAGACTCCCTACTCAACCCAAGAGAATCGGTGACATCGGACGTGGTCAACAGATGTCCTTCCGTTGGTCTCCACGTTCAGTTTCCGCAGGATCGTCTGCCTATACGCGTAAGCGCCTATAACATCTACAAGGGCAGAGTGTCAAACATCACAGAACAGCATCTTGATAAAAAGGATCGAGAGTATTCTGTCGTCGTGGAGAATCCTAAACTGGGGACAAGGATAATCCTAGAATGGGAGTGGTAGCAATCTCCACTGCTTCGAAGCTGGGCACTCGTCTGGATAGATCACCGATTTGCTTCATGATTGGAATCCAGAGCAATAGATTTGAATGTTGACTTTCTTCTGCAAACGCGGTGTGCCCAAAGCCTAAGAAGCTTGCTGCGCAGGGACGTTGCCCAATTAATCGTGGGCGCCAGCCGTCGCATAGAAAAACGGCCTGCAAGCCACTGCTCATAGCCCTTTGCGGTTATTTATTCGCAGCGACGGTTACGGTGTCTTGCTTCTAGGTTGCAAAGCTGCTCCGCCCATCCCAAAGAGATATGATACGCCATACGTAATCACCTTGACTCCTCCAAGTCGCAAAACTTTATCCCACAATAAAGAAACCCTTAGAACAGCTAAAGGGCTAAACATTATATATGCGCTCTTCTAGGTTGTCAAAACCACGAACAGCCTTGTTCTATTGGGTGAAGGCGCGCCACAATAACTGTCTTCCCCAATCGTCCGTGTACAACAAGTATAATGTTAGTTACAGGCACATGTCAAGCATATTTTTTGCACAGATGCTAAAAAACTCCGAAAAAATGGGGGATGGCGAGAAATTTTTCTATATTTTTTCACCGCGTAGCTGGCTGAGAATGCAGAGAACCCCCCCCCGTAAAACGTGGGGTAAATAGGCTGTAAGAACAAAACCATCCTTTCTTTTGCAGTGATGGTTTGTATAATCTGCGTGCTATGAAAGAATTTCTACGAAAGCTCATCCAAGCTGAGACGACCGCGGAAAAGGGCGAATTGGCTGCGGCAGAGATAATTTCAGCCGAGCTTGGCCTCTCAGGGATAGATTCGCGGATAGATAGCTGGGATGGAACCAGGGCAAACATTACCGCACAGGTAAACCCCGCCCCTGCGGCAGGGGTCGGGGTAAAATCGGCCGGACGCAAGGGTGCGCTTCTATTTGCCTGTCATCTTGACGTTGTCGGGGCCGGCGAAGCAAGCTGGAAATACCCTGCCTTTGCGGCGGTTGAAAGCGACGGCAAAATTCACGGCAGGGGCTCGGCGGATATGAAGGGCGGGATTGCCGCAGCCGTTACCGCTATCGGCCAAATTGCCGATTCCGGGACGAAGCTGGGAGGCGATATTATACTTTTTGGCGCTGCGGGTGAAGAGACCGATAGCTGCGGGACGAAGAGATTTGTTCGCAATTTCGGGGGGATGCCTGAGCTTGCCGGCGTGGTTATCCCTGAGCCGACGGATTTTGAGATTATCACCGCACACCGCGGAATGCTGTGGCTTAAAGTAACGACCAAAGGCAAAGCCGCTCACGGCTCGACGCCGCAATTGGGAGTGAATGCGATAGCTTCGATGAAGGCCCTTTTAGGCGAGCTGGAAAATTATGAAATTCCCTTCGAGCCCCACGAGCTATTGGGCGGGTGCTCTATGAGCGTCAATACAATCACCGGCGGTAAGGCGATTAACGTTGTTCCGGACAAGTGCGATATCGGGATAGATATTCGCACTTTGCCTGCGCAAAATCGTCAGGCCATTATTGCCGATTTTGAAAAAATGTTTGCGAAATTAAAACGAAAAAATCCTCAATTTGATGCGCAAGTTTCTGTTGTGCGGGAAGTCGGAGCATTAGAAACCGATTGTCGCTGTGATTTTGTCAGGGACTTTTGCTCTGCTGTCGGAATTCGTGAAACCAGGGCCGTCGGATTTACGACGGATGGGCCTTATTTTGCTTCGCTGGGCGCACCGGTGGTGATTTTTGGGCCGGGCAACCCGGAGCTTGCCCATAAGCCGGATGAATATATTGACATCGCCGATGTAGAAAAGGCGGTCGAGTATTACAAAAATATCATTTTGAAATTCCTGTCCTGATTATCACCCTAAGGCCTTACTGTTAATAAATTTAGCCAAACAAG
>JAUXAH010000256.1 GCA_030614945.1 Phycisphaerae bacterium | reverse complement strand
ACTCTCCGGCCAATCACGTATTACCATTCGGTAATATAAATTAGCCGACTCTTCGTTACCGGTTTTTTGATAATACCGGCCGATACTGAATCGCTTATAGGCCAGCTGCTCATTTATTTGTTCAAGTCTCCCATCAACACCAATTTTTGCGGCATCTTCAGGATACCGCAATCTGAAATTCTCGTAATAGCTCTTTGCGCTAACCAGATTTGAGACATCATACTTCGGCCCTCGATACCCAGCGTGCTTGCATCGGGCCATACCCAGCAGTGCGTTTTTCCCTATTCGCTCTGTCGGCCATCGCGATGATATTTCCGACCATTTATGGTATGCCTCGTTGAACTTTCTTCTCTTTTCATAACTTTTAGCAACCGCCACAGCCGCTTTTTTCGCAATTGGCGCATCGCCGGCACGGTCGCTAATCTTTTCCATAGTTCTGACGCCCGAAGCGTACCCTTTAATTTTGAAGATGCCGAGCACCGCTATTCTTTGGCCGGCCAAAAATGCCGTGGCTATCGCAAACTCCCTGTCCAGGGCCGCCTCATAAAGCTCGCTTTCCGGATATTCTCTCAGAAACTTATCATAAGCCCTGACCGCCCTGATGAATTTTCCTTTACAAAACAGCATCTCGCCTTCGATAAAGGCATCCAAATCAGGCCCCGAAATTTCCGGAAAGTCTTTTTTAAGTTTATCAAATGCCTTGCCCGCTTCCTCAGTTTGGCCCGTAACGACCAATTTTTTGATTTGAGCCACTGTTAGGAGATATTTATCCCTGCCTTCAGCCGAGACGGCTTTCCAATCCTGCCCTTGCTCCAGACGCCACGTCTCGGCCCCGACCACCGGCAAAGCCGACAGCAGCGATACGACGGCTAATACTACTACAAATCGCATTTTATATTCCAGCATAATCCTGCTCCACCACCATTGATAATTTTACAATAATCAATAACCATTACATTATACCCGTTTTTGGAATCATTGCAAACCCACAACTTAAAATATAGTATCGGCTGATTTTCCCCTAAAATTGCAATTTTAACCCCCTTTCGGCTTCGCTCAGGATTGGCAATTTGCAATTGGGTCCCTCCACTTCGGTCGGGACAGATTTTGGGGTTGCCGGCCAACCGCCAAAATCTGGTTTGAGGGGAAAAGAAAAAGGGCTGCAAACGTAACGCTCACAGCCCTTTGGTCTGACTTTTTCACCCGGCCATTACTATATAAGGGTCTCCAAAAGCTCGATAGTCTCTATGATAAGGGGATAGACCACGCTTTGACCTTCGCAGGTTATTATCCAGTCGTTTTTGTCGGGCTGGCCGGTGTCGGCACAGCCGTCTGTCTTCTGCAGGATGTCATTTTGAAGTTTATTTAGGGCATCGGCGTAGAAGCCCTCGTCGAGCATCTGCTGCACTGCATTTATCTTGTTGAGCAGAGCGTTTTTCATATTCTTATTCTTCAGCGTGTCCGGGTCAAGCATCATCTCTACCGCATCGGCAAGCGTGCCCTGCAGGGAGGATTCTACATTGAACCATTGGCTCTCGATGCCGGCTGAGTTCCTGGCCTTTACGCTATACCAGTAGCGCTGGCCTAACTCGAGATCGGTGAACTCATAGCTGGTTTCTGTAATCCAGCCGGTAGCATAGACGATACTGGTAAAGTTCGCATCCTCGGCACATTCGGCGTAGTAATCATTGGCACCAGGTACCGGGTCCCAGGAAATAGTGTTGGTAGTCCCTAAAGTTACGTCGGGTTCGGCGTGCAGCACCGGCGCCTCCGGCCCCGGACACTGCTCCCACCATAATCTTGGATAATCCGGCAGACTGCACATCTTCCATATCGGCGTATTAAAATCCCAGCCGGCATCGGTAAATGTAATTCGTTGCTGCATTTGGGCTGTAAGCAGACCGGTTCCACCAGCACTCGTTGTCTGACCACTTGTATTAACATCCCAAAAACAGCCAATGATCCCCTCCGTGGAGTATTTTACACCGACCAGCCCTCCAACATCTTGGTTACCAGTTACATAACCTGTCGAATAGCAATTTATAGCACCTCCGTAACCCTCCTCACCGATTAAACCACCGGCAGCTCTTGTGCAATTCACATCTCCGGTAGCATAGCAATTTACTACCGTATGTGTACTAAACCCAACAAGTCCGCCGCCTCTTACCTCGGCTAAGACATTGCCTGTTGCATAACAACTTTGTAGATCATACTGATCATGATCACCCACCAGTCCTCCGATAACCCAGCTGCCTTTGACATCCGCAGTGGAATAACATCTTTCGATTCTTCCACGATTGGCTCCGACTAGTCCACCAGCCTTATCCGTACTATAGTTGCCATCAATGATTCCTGAAGAAGAGCAATCAATTATATCAGCATCAACATTCCAACCAACAAGACAGCCAACATAAGATTGTTCCCTATAATTTTGCATCATCACATCAGCACTGCATTTCTCTATACAGCCTGGGGCCCGATTTTCCCCGACCAATCCGCCTACATCCCACGTCCCGGAAATCACACCTGTAACTGAGCATTGCGCAACTTTGCCGCGATTATAACCAACAAGCCCTCCAACATCGTAGTATCCGCACAAATTCACATCTACCAAATGGACATTCCGAATTTCACTGCTTTCAGTAGTTCTTCCAAAAATACCTGCTTTAACTCTTGTTTTATCAACGTAGGTAAATCTTGTTATCTGGTGATCATTACCATCGAATAAACCCGAAAAATAAGGTGAGGAACCGCCAATGATATTGAACTGTGTTCCGGTGAAGGCCGCCAGGTCGATATCGGACATCAGGATGAAGTGTTTGTCCCAGTCGTTGGAATCGGCACCAATGGCGTTCATCTGGTTTGCATCGAAAATTAGATACGGGTCATTCGCCTCTCCCGTACCCCCGCCGTATTTGGCCTGGGCCGGGGAGGCCCAAAAGCAGATGGCAAGCAGGACAAGTAGCGGGATTGTTAATTTGCCGAAAGTTTTGCTTAAATTATCCATTTTTTGTCTCCTAAAATGTGCCTATTTTTGCGATTTTGCGCATTGTAAAACCGCTCGCTTAAATTAACCGCCTTTGGCGGGACTTTTTTGACAGGATTAACAAGATTGACTTGATATTTTTATCCTGTTAATCACCAATAACTCTTTGGGCCTGGTTTTGCCCTTAAACAATTTATCTCGTTATAGCTTTAATAATTGATTTACTCGATATTCTATAAAGTCGTGTAAAATCCTGTTATCCTGTCTAAAATACAAATTCCTATACTCTAAGCTTACGGCAATTCAGGGGGATGGGTGCTAAAAGTGCCGCTTTTAGCTATCCACCCACCTCCCGGATAGCCGGAAAACGTATAAAAGTTAGTCTAACAGATTTTTGCTATATTTCAAAAGAAAAAAAGATTTTTTTCAGGCCTACTCATAGTGTATCTTCGGCCATCAAGGCCAAATACACCCTCGATACCAGCATCCAACTTTAGTTCACTTTAGGCACTTTAGTTCACTTTAGCTCACTTTAGTTCACTTTAATTTCTCTGTGTTAATCCGTGTCAATCCGTGTCTGAAAAGAACAGTGTTAATCCGTGTCTAACAAGAACCGTTCTTAGCCAGCTTCTGAAAAAGGCCATTTCGATGGCCTTGTGGACGAAGGCAAGTCTCTG
>JAUXAH010000034.1 GCA_030614945.1 Phycisphaerae bacterium | reverse complement strand
TAAACTCCGTAGTAGTTCCGTTAAAAGTAATTACGCCTGTACCAGCACCACCAGCACTTGGACTAAGACCCGTGTATAAAATCACATCGTAAGCGGCATAGGGAATATCTGATACCGTCATGTCGAATATCTTTGTTTGGTCATACGGATCTTCGGTGCCCAAGGCAGTAGCGTCCATCAGATCACCATTGCCGTCGCCAATCGGAGCGAGACGGGCCCCTACCCTTGTAAGAAAACCACCAGCATTACGTACGTCGTGAAGAGTAAATGTTGCCGTGTCTCCATTGATGCTTGTTATAGGCCAAACTCCCTCATAGTCGGCGCCGGGATTCCAGGGCACCATTATATTCTCCCAGCCATTTGTTTCCCAGTCCCCGAAACCGGCAGATTGATCCGCATCTACCATCACGTCATCAAATTCATCCGCAGCAGTGTTATTGGCGTAGAAATTGACGCTAAACACATCCATATCGGCCTGAACAACGGTGCTGCCCAGCAGCAACATTGCCAGCAATACACCAATCAAAACATTTTTTTTACACACAATAGTCCTCCTTCAAACGTGTTAATATTTAAAGTCCCGTTACAACTCCCGTTCAGGGTGTTTGTTGTTCTGGGGTGGTGCTCCGAGACCTTCTCGGTAGAATTCCCCGGAATGGATGTAATTTGCCTGCATTTTCACCATATCTCCTGTCTCTGCCATATTTACCAGAGATGGCCCTATTATACACCCTTAAATCTGATTGTCCAAAAAAAATTAGATATTTTTTTACGTCACACCCCCAAAACATTCCCCCACTTTGCGGCAAAATCCCGTGAAATCAGTGAAATCTGTGGCTATATTCTTTTGTGACTTTTGTGCCTTTTCGCGGCCAAACAAAATCCGCCTAATCCTGTTATCCTGTCTAAAAAACTCTGCGCAATCAGCGAAATCTGCGTCTAAAAAATTCGTGCCAATTCGTGTAAATTCGTGGCTAAATTTTTCTCTGAGCCCTCCGCGTTCTCTGCGGTAATATTCTTTTTTGTGTTAATTTAGGCAAGATTTTTGCGGTTTTTCGACCAAAAGTGCAGCGCCCTAAAAGGTAAAATCGGAAAATCTAAAAAAATTTTATCTCCTTTTCTCACAACGAGTTACTCCTGTCAATCCTGTCAAAAAAGCCCAAAATTTCGACTCAAACGCGCAGGTTCGCCCAATTATAGAGGCGCGTTGTTTTACCGCCGAGAACCACGAACTATGAACAACGAACTATGAACAACGAACCACGAACTATGAACAATGAACTACTCACAAGCATCGAGAATCCAACTTTAGCTCACTTTAGGCACTTTAGCTCACTCTTCACTAACTTGCCCTCTACATCTGTCGAGAACCCTCTACAAATCAGCTCTTTATTATGCAAAACGAACCCAATTTCCCGGATGACCAAATGAACGTAAATAAAGTATTAACAAAGAGATATGAAAATAAGACACTTGGTCAAAGCGGGAAAAACGAACCCAAAACGAACCCAATACGAACCCAAACGAACCCAATTAAAGCCAATTTAAACCCAAAACGAACCCAATTTATCGCGGCGTAGCCTCTGGCGAAGCCGGATCAGAAGCAAAAAAATATGTCTGGGGGTCCCAAAAATGTTGACAACTACTAAGACGGGTGCTAATTTGAAAAATCGTATAGCGTTTCGACTGTTTTTAGAAAGGATTCTTTTTGGGAGGTAAAAAAATGCAAACTCATATCAAATCCTTCATTCTCATTATTTTAGTGGGGGCCATATCTGTTGGCTTTGCCCGGGGAGCTGTTACTTCACCTGGCAAAGAATCTGCCACCACGGCCGGCGACCCCACCAAAGCCGGTGTTCCATCTTTTCCTTATGCCGCCGAGATAACCGACGATGATGTTCCGATTCGTTCCGGTCCGGGTACGAATTATTACATCTGCGGCAAGCTCAAAAAGGGCGACAAGGTGAACACGGTCGACAGCCAGGTTGGCTGGTCCCGTATTGTTCCACCGACTGGCAGCTTTTCCTGGATCTCAATGCGGTATGTTAGCATTGACCCGGACAATCCGGCCATCGGGATTGTTACCGCTGACGGTATTCGTGTCTACGCCGGCTCCGAGTACAAGGAGCCGATACATTCAGAGACTCTGCAGTTAAAGCTAAATCGCGGCGATGAAGTCAAGTTGATGGGCAAACAGAAGGGGGATTATTATAAAATTGCTCCGCCGACGGGCGCCTACCTTTGGGTAAGCACTAAATATACAAAGCCGCTCGCCCCGGTTGGAGAAGTGCCGCGAACTGTTGTTATCCCTACTGTCGGTACTAAGACCGATACTAAAATGATTATCCCCACGACGATTTCCGGTGAGAGCGAAAACCTCAAGGCATATTACGCCTTGGAAGAGCAAATCAAGGCTGAGCGAGCCAAACCGATAGACCAGCAGAATTACGCAAATATAAAGAAAGCACTTGCTGAAATTGCCGGCAACAAAGGGGCCGGTAAAGCGGCCCGCTATTCTGAGTTTGCGATCAAGCAGATAAAGGGCTTTGAATTGGCTCTGACAGTAGCCAAAGAGGTCCAGCTTCAGAATGAAGAGTTGCAGCAGACTAAAGAGCGAATAGATAAAGCCCGTGCCACAAGGCTGGCCCAAGTTGAAGACCTTGGCAGATTCGCAGTCATCGGACAGTTTCAAACTTCGAGTATTTACAGCGCCGAGGCAAAACTAAAACACTACCGGATAATTGATGATACCGAGAAAACCGTTTGTTACGTTTTACCAATCAGGCTGGCCTCGGAGACGGATTTGAGCAAACTTGTAGGCCGCAACGTTGGCATAATCGGCACAATTGAGCCACACCCGCAAACGGCAGGAGCTCTCGTGCGATTTACAGAAATAGTTGAGCTAAACTAATCGGCTTATAAACTAATGGGACCCCATTTTGCCCGGTGTGACCGGACCACAAAATAGGGTCCCTAAAAGTTTCATATTGTCGAGGACGGCTGTCGGCCGTCTCAGCAAAGGCAAATCTCTGTCAAGCTCTCCCGGGAATCGCGGCAACATCGTCCGGCGGAGCAGTCACAGGGCCTTTCTCAAAGTCTTCTGCGGTCGGCTTGCAAGTGAGGTTGTACCAGGGCGAGTCTTTCTTCTCCATCATGTCTTTCCACCTGATCAATTTGCCGGTGTAAGTGGCGATTCGGCCCATGATCGCGGTGAGATTGGCTTCGGCAACATTGCGGGCCTCGTTGAGCGGCTTGCCCTCAATAATGCTGTTGAGCAGGTCGACGTGCTCCTGGACGTATGGTCCGCCGTGCTCGGGGAAGTCCGGTACCTGGATATTTTTCTTCGACTCGAGGCGACCACCACCCCAGGTCGTGCCTTCGGTGCCGGCGAAGAACTCGCTCACCCTGCCATCGGTGCCGTTAATCTGGCGGCACATACTGTGGATGCGGCAGCCATCGCCGTAATCAAAGTCGATGCTGTGGAAGTCAAACTGGTTGCCGGTCTTGCGGCGGGCGCGGCCGCCAAAGCCAAGGGCGTTGTCCGGCGGATGACCGATGAACCAGTTGGCAACGTCGAGGTTGTGAACATGCTGCTCGACAATGTGGTCGCCCGACATCTCGGTGAAGCTCACCCAGTTGCGCACCAGGTAGTCTGCATCGCTCTCGTTCGGATTCTTCCTCTTGTACCAGAGGGCGCCGCCACACCACCAGACGCAGCCGCCGAGTATCTTGCCAATCGCGCCGCGTTTGATGGCATAGGCATTCCGGCGGTAGCCTCTCTGATGTCGTCGCTGGGTACCGGCCACGACGCCAAGGCCTTTCTTTTTGGCCAACTCACCGGCCTCGATAATCCTGCGTCCGCCCGGCGGGTCGACAGCGACGGGCTTCTCCATAAATACATGCTTGCCCGCCTTGATGGCAGCTTCAAAATGCAGAGGACGGAAATTCGGCGATGTAGCTATCGACACGACGTCGACGTTGGTCGCCAAGAGCTTCTTATAAGCGTCTGCCCCGTAAAAGCACCGTTCCTCTGGGACCTTATGCTTTTTGCCGGCCCCCTCAGCCCTGGACTTGAACCAGTCGGCTGTAGCGACGACTTCCATCTCGCGACCAATGTGCTTGCCTGCAGCCAGGCAGTTACTCAAGGCTCCATTGCCACGGCCACCGCAGCCGATCAGACCCACGCGAATTTTGTCAGAACCGGCCGCAAAGATGCGGTTTGTGCTCACACCCATAGCTGCCAGCGATACCGCTGCCGATGCCTTGATGAAGTCTCTACGAGAGACTTCACCTGCTTTTTCGTTTGCTTTCTTCTTCATAAATAGTTCCTTTCGATTAAAACTGCTTTGAATTAGTTCATATTCTCTAAACTACGTACAGAAGCACGCAGCTTAAAAGTCGTCGCAGATGCGATACGCCTCGATTACCGCTGCTGCTGCCGCAGCGGCACCCATAAAATCACGCCGAGACATCTTTCCCTCCTGCTGGTGGGAATTGTCTTTCCGGTTTTCCATCTGTGCTACCTCCTTCGTATACAGCCCAAAAACCTTCTACAAGGCACATAAGCCTTTGAGAAATAATGGCTTACGACCATTATTTGTCGTATTGTTCACCCTAACATATCCTTTTTTCTGCAAGTACTTGGAGGTAAACTATTATAATAACTCCATCCGTGAATGCAAGCTGTAACTCAACCTTTTTTGAACGCCGTCCATTTCTGCTTGCTCCTGGTGCTGGCCAAAACGGTCTCTATGAAGCACATACCACGAACGCCATCATTAACGTTCGGGAAGTCCAGTACCAGTTTATCCGGTTTTGTCCTGGTTATTCTTGCACGCAGGGTGTCGGCGAAGTTGCAATAGACGTTAGCAAAGGCCTCAAAGAAAGCTTCGGGATGACCAGACGGCAAGCGTGTAGCACGGCCGGCCGCAGGGCTTTTCGCACCGACATAGTCGTTGCCGCGGCGCCAAACTTGTACCGGCCCGTCGGGAACCTTCACGTAGAGATAGTTGGGATGCTCCTGATGCCATTCCAGACTTTTTTCCTCGCCATACACCCAGATAGCCAGGCCGTTCTCCTCGCCTATGGATACCTGGCTGGCATGGAGGACACCCCTGGCTCCCTTATTGAAACGCAGCAGGCAGTTGCCGTCGTCGTCCAACCGCCGACCTTTGACAAAAATCGTCAGGTCAGCACAGATATGGGTAATCTTCAAACCCGTGATGTATTCGGAGAGGTTCTCGGCGTGCGTGCCAATGTCACCCATACACCCGGCGCCGCCGCTTTGCTTCGGGTCGGTCCGCCACGCGGCCTGCATCTGGCCTGTTCTCTCCAGCGGCGTGGACAGCCAGCCCTGCGGATACTGCACGACAATCTTGCGCACCTTACCAAGCTCACCGCCGCGCACCAAATCCCGGGCCAGCTTTACCATTGGGTAACCGGTGTAATTGTGCATCAGGCCGAACACTCTGCGAGACTTTTTGACCAGCTTTCGCAAATCCTTTGCTTCTTTGACGTTGAACGTCATCGGTTTTTCACACATTACGTGGAAGCCCGCATTGAGAAAATCTCTGGCGATTGGAAAATGCCAGTTGTTCGGCACGGTAATCGAAACGAAATCGACCTTTTCGCCATCGGGCAACTTAAGCTCCCGCTCTATCATCTCCTCGTAGTTACGGTACACCCGCCTGGGATTAAGGCCCAGCTCGCGTCCCATCCGCTTGGACTTGCGTGGGTTAATGTCGAAGGCCCCGGCCACCAGCTCGATGCCGCCGTCCATACGAGATGCTTTGCGATGTACCTCACCAATAAACGCTCCCGGTCCCCCGCCAACCATTCCCATCTTCAATTTTCGGTTTAGTTTCATACCTGGTCCTTTCAATAAAATATTCTCGCGCGTAAGGTTACTGTCCTTAATAGTTCACAAATTTGCTTTGTTCAAGAATACCGTCTTCCATAAAAAATATCATTTTAAGATTATAGAGATTCAGGCCGACAAGGCAACTCAAAATAACAAAATTTGGGTTGACAATAACGGAGTGCAGGTTATAAATCTGCTAATCTCAACCATGTCAACAGGAAAAGAATATGAATACTGATATTAGCCCGATATCTGTGGATTTGTACTTTATACCGATAGAAACAAGGGTTCCGCTCAAGTTTGGCCCTGAAACTCTAACCTCTGTTATATGTGCGCGTGTTTGCATAACGGTGGCGAACGGGCAGGGGCAAACCGCACGTGGATGGGGTGAAACTCCGCTAAGCGTGCAATGGGCCTGGCCCAGCGGGCTGGGCTATCAAGAAAGATGCGAGACGATGCAGCTTTTCTGCCGTATGCTTGCCGAGGGGTGGGCTGAATTCGACCGGATGGGACACCCCATTGAATTGGGAAGTGATTTCATCGAATCGGAGCTGGCCGGCCTATTAGACAAGCTCAACTGCCAACGGGGCGAGCCCCGCCCCTCGGAGGGGCTGGGCGAGCAGGCCGAGCCGATGCCACATCTGGCAGCTCTGGTTTGCTGTTCGGCTTTCGATATCGCTCTGCACGATGCATACGGCCAGCTTCTGGGGCGTGATGTGTACTCCACCTACAACGCCGAATTTATGAACGCTGATTTGTCCAAATTCCTCAAACCCGCCGAGGCGTTCGACTTTTCGTTTGCGGGCAAATACCCTGCGGATTTTCTGAATTTCCCTCCGGCTAAGACTATGCCCGCCTGGCACCTGGTAGGCGGGAAGGATTTGCTCGACGCATCCGAACTAACGGGCACAGAGCCGGATGACGGCTACCCTGTATTATTGCCGGACTGGATTAAACGCGATGGTCTGAAGTGCCTGAAAGTGAAATTGCGCGGCAATGATTCAGCCTGGGATATAGAAAGGCTGGTCAAAGTCGGCAAAATTGCGCTCGAGAATAACGTTCTGTGGTTGACCAGCGATTTCAACTGCACGGTTACCGACCCTGCCTATGTAAACGATATTCTGGATCGGCTGATGATGGAGCATCCCCGCATTTACCAAGAGATTGCCTACGTGGAGCAGCCGTTCCCGTATAACCTCGAAGAAAATCAGATTGATGTTCACAGCGTTTCGGCGCGTAAGCCACTGTTTATGGACGAAAGCGCTCACGACTGGAAATTGATAAGACTCGGTCGCAGTTTGGGCTGGACCGGTGTTGCGCTGAAAACCTGCAAAACTCAAACCGTCGCGTTATTGAGCCTGTGCTGGGCCAAGGCACACGGAATGACCCTGATGGTGCAGGACTTGACCAATCCGATGCTGGCACAGATTCCCCATGTTCTTTTAGCGGCGTATGCAGGAACGATTATGGGTGTTGAGACCAATGCGATGCAGTTTTATCCGGCAGCTTCGACACCGGAAGAGGCGGTGCACCCGGGGCTCTATCAGCGGCACGACGGCCAGGTGGACCTATCGACATTGAACGGACCGGGTTTTGGTTACAGATTGGACGAAATCAAAAGGGATTTGCCCGATTTAGCCGCGAGTTTTGAAAAATAAGGGCCGAAAAACGAAAAACTTTATAGTTCATAGAATGTCATTGCGAGGAGCGAAGCGCTGAAAGTCCGACCCTTGGACGGAACGAAGCAATCTCTAACTATTCGTAAGTCAGAGATTGCCACGCCCTCACTTCGTTCGGGCTCGCAATGACACAAAGGGCCAGAAAATGGCAAAATTAAGCGCATTTGCGGATGAGGTAACCGACGACTTTCTGGAGCAGGTTAAATACCTTGCCGCCGAACGTGTGGGTCATATTGAGATTCGTTTTGTCAATAAAAAGAACGTGATGGACCTTACTGACGATGAACTCAATGTTGCGAAAAAACAGATGGCTGACTACGGCCTCAAGGTAATCGCCATCGGCTCGCCCATAGGTAAGGTAAAGATTGACGCGCCCTTCGGGCCACATCTGGACAAGTTCAAGCACGCCGTGGAGCTGGCTTCGTTCTTCGAAGCTCCCTACATACGAATGTTTAGTTACTATGCTCCCGAAGGCCGGAATATCGATGACTATCGTGAGCAGGTTATAGAGCGGATGTTAGCCAAGGTTGAGATAATAAAAAATATCGCTGTCGTCATGGTTCACGAAAATGAAACTGATATTTACGGCCATAACGCTGAGAACTGCGCTGGCCTTGTAAAGACCGTCAATTCGCCGAAACTTCGGCTGGTATACGACCCCGGCAACTTCGTCTGGGGACAGAAAATAACAGACAATGTCAAAAGCTGCTGGCCCTTGATGAAGCCCTACGTTGCCCACATTCATATCAAAGACTGGAAGCTCGGCGAAGATATCGGCAGCATACCAGGTAAAGGTGATGGGCAAATAAGAGAGCTGCTTGCCGAGCTTGCGGCGCTGGCCTACGATGGCTGTCTTACGATGGAGCCACATCTGAAAGCCGGCGGTCAGTTCGGCGGCGATACGGGGCCTGAGCTTTTTTCACAGGCAATCGCCGCAGTCAGACAGCTTGCGGGCGAAGTTGGCTTGACGTGCGAATGATTCATCCAGCCTCTCCTTAGCCTCGCCCCTGTCGCAGGGGCGGGCCGAGAGGCGGGATTCATTACGTATGTGGAGAATGTTATGAAGACATGGAATTTTGGAATAATTGGTGCCGGGTTAATCGCTGATTTTCACGCGAGAGCCATAGCGGATATTCCCAATGCGAAATTGCTCGCCTGTTGTGACATCGTCTCGGCCCGAGCTGAAGAATTGTCGAACAAACACGGCTGCCAGGCCTTCGGAAGCTATGAAGATATGCTCAAGAGCGAAGAAATAGATATTGTCACCATTGCCACACCAAGCGGATTCCATATGGAGCCGGCCATTGCCACAGCCCAGGCGGGCAAGCATATAATATGTGAAAAACCCCTGGATATCACCCTTGAGCGAATTGACGCTATGATTGACGCCCATGAAAAGTCGGGTACTCGTTTGGGAGGCATATTCCCATATCGATTTAACGACTCACAGGCGGTCCTTAGAGAGGCGATAAATTCCGGACGCTTCGGTGTAATTAGTTACGCAGCAATATTCGTTCCCTGGTGGCGCACCGATGAGTATTACAAGGATTCGTGGCACGGCACCTGGAAATTGGACGGCGGCGGTGCGCTAATGAACCAGTCCATTCATATGGTAGATATGCTGTGTGACGTAATGCCGCCAATTGAATCATTGCAGGCTTTTGTGGGGACACTCGGACACCCGCAAATTGAAGCCGAAGATACCGCGGTCGCTGTTCTGCGTTATACCAATGGAGCTCTGGGAATGATTTACGGCACCACCGCCTCGTACCCCGGCCAGTTCAGGCGGTTTGAAATCACCGGCACAAAAGGCACCGTTATACAGGTCGAAAACAGTTTTACAGTCTGGCAGTTTGTGGATGAAAGACCAGAAGATGAGCAAATCCGAAAGCAATTCGGCGAAATCGAAGGTGGAGGCGGTGTGTCCGACCCGGCCGCTATCACACATCACAATCACACACGTAACTTCAAGGCGTTTCTTGATGCGCTTGAAAGCGGCACCCCGCCCCTGCGGCAGGGGCGGGGCTGGATAAGCGGAGCCGAAGCCCGCAAAGCCGTCGAAGTGATACTGGCAATATATAAATCCGCCAGAGAGCAAAAACCTGTTAAACTCAAGTAGGGGGCAGGCCCTTGTGCCTGCCCAGTCCGTAAGGACTCCCAAGGAGGGCAACCACATAGGGTTGCCCCTACATGTCCCGGGTCACGGGACACAGTTTACAATTCGCGAAACGGCTGCCAGGACTCCTCTGACGTAACCGACGGATTCGGCCAGCCCCGCCAGTGGGTCGTCGGCGTCTTTCTCATATTCGAATGCCACGACACCACTGTAATTTATCTTCAACAGCGTTCGCAGAAACTTAGGAATGTCAATCACGCCTCGCCCAACTTCCACTCCTCGGCCCTTCGCCGTCGCTGCCGAAACATCCTTTATGTGCACATCCAGCAGCCGGTCTGCGAACTTCTCAGCCGAGACCGAGGGGTCCACCCCCGCCCGCTTGGTGTGTCCGATGTCGTTACAAAGTCCAATCCGCTTGTCCAGTCCTTTTATTTTTTCGTAAGCGACTGCGGGCGTGGGATAATTTTTATCTCCCGGCCCGTGATTGTGAATGGCCACCTTAATATCGTATTGCTGAACCTTTTTATTAACCAGCGTCAGCAGCTCATACTTCGGCACGCCGACAATAACCTTCATCCCCGCAGCTTTAGCATAATCAAAAGCACGATGCACCTCAGCTTCGCTCTTCATAGAGATTACTCCGCCGCCGTACAGTCTTAGCCCCGCCTTTCTCACTTTCGCCACCACTGCCTTGATATGCTCCGGCGTGCTGTCCAACGGCAGATGAAAACTCTTAAAGCAGATGTACTTCAGCCCGACGCGCTCGGTCATCGCAAGCGTCTCATCCAGCTTGAATTTCCTTAAGGTATACGAAGCCAAACCCAGCTCAAACCGTCTCTTTTTTCTAATTTCAAATTTTGGATTTTGAATCTCGAAACGACCTCGCTCCTTTCCGGCAGACGGCTGAGCCTGCGTACCAAAACAGCCGCTCGCACCAGCCAGCGAAGCTGCCGCCCCAATACCCGCCACCTGCAGAAACCGCCTCCTGGTCTGTTCTTTTTCTCTCATCTTCATCATCTCCTTCTTCATAATAGTACTTTATTTTCTTATTTTTCAGTTTAAGAATAAAGCAAATGTCTTTTAGATGCAAGGAATTTCGCATTGCGGTCGCCGAGCGCTTTTGGTATGATTACGCCGGACATACTAAAGACCAAAAACCGAAGTCCTGAGTCTTGCTCTTGTGTCCCGTACTCAGAAAGGCAGGGAAAAGTGATGAAAAGCAGAAGAACTAAGAAGGTGGACACATTAACCCCGCACCAATTGAGCTTAGGCTCACGCCTAATTGGTGCGGGGCTAACCCGGCGGGAGTTTTTGAGAGCCACTGCAGTTGCAGGCGCAGCCCTGCTTGGGCCGACAATAGTACCGGCGTCGGTATTCGGGGCTAACGCACCAAGCGAGCGTATCAATGTGGGCTGTATCGGCGTGGGACGCATGGGGCTCGGCGATTTGAGAGAGGCCCTGGGATTCAAACAGGCCCAGGTCGTCGCGGTGTGCGACGTCGATTCCAACAGAGTGAAACATGCTCAGAAGCTTGTTGAAGAAAAATACAGTACGCAGAGCAGGAATGGGACCTATAAGGGCTGTGCGACGTACAAAGACTTCCGAGAGCTGGTCGCACGAGACGATATTGATGCAGTGATGGTTGCCACGCCCGACCATTGGCACGCGCTTCCCGCCATTGCCGCAGCCAAGGCAGGCAAGGACATCTTTCTACAGAAGCCGCTGACGCTGACCGTTCAAGAGGGGCGTGTGTTAAGCGACACTGTCCGCCGATACAATCGTATCTTTCAGGTCGGGAGCCAGCAGCGTTCGGATTCTCGGTTTCGGCAGGCATGCGAGCTGGTCCGCAACGGACGGATTGGCAAGCTGCACACCGTGAAAGTGGGCTTTGGGATAGATCCGCCCACAGGGCCACAGCCACCCATGCCAATACCTGAAAACCTGGACTACGAGATGTGGTTAGGCCCTGCGCCCTGGGCCGCCTATACCGAGAAGCGTGTCCATCCCCAAAACGGTTACGGCCGACCGGGATGGCTGCGTATCTCGGACTACGGCTCCGGGATGATTACCGGCTGGGGCAGCCACCACAACGACATCGCCCAGTGGGGAATGGGGACGGAATTCTCCGGACCTGCCGAAATAGAGGCACAGGCCGAATACCCGAAGGATGGGCTATGGGACGTGCACGGCGCGTTCCGCATCGAGTACACCTACGCCAATGGAGTCAAGGTCATTTGTGCAGACAGCAGGAAGAACAAACAAGGGGTTGTCTTCGAGGGAACA
>JAUXAH010000023.1 GCA_030614945.1 Phycisphaerae bacterium | reverse complement strand
TTTTATGTGTTGACGGGAATTGCGGTTTTGGGTTATTGTTAGCCACAGATTGCACCCCGTTAGAAAAAGAGAAGGTACATTTCTAACGGGGTAAACAGATTGCGCGGAGAAATATAGTTAGGCGTTGCACGAATTCGCTCTTTTTTTTGCTTGATTTTCAGTCAGCAGAATATAAAATCGTATCGCCTTTGGCCGGTTTGCCAAACGCAGAAAGGTTACGATAAATGTGGTTCTATAACACCCAAGCCGGGCAGTAAAAGCGTAGCGGGTTCAGGTGCGGTGATGGTGAGAAGGAAACGCTAAAGGAATAAGCTCTGTTTTTTCTTTGTGTGTGGCTACTGTTGGTTAGTCCTTGTACAGCAGAGCTAATCACTGTGCGAGACCTCCCCCAAATCGCTGCGAAAAAAAAAGATGCCCTTGAGTGGGTGTATTTGCGCATTGGCAAGGACAAAGTCGAGGCATCGGGTAACCTGCGGGCCGTACGGCTTTCGGGAGAACCCGCCTGCGGCGACTTCGCCAGCAGCGTGGCGGAGCCCGGCAATTTGCTCTGGTAGTCTGTCGGAGCAAACTGACGGGGCCGGAAAATCGAGAAAAAGGCAAACTTAACACAAGTTTTATATATATTTCAGGTTTCAAGTAGAATATGGCCCGAATAGCAGTTGATGTCGTATTATTACCTTCAGACGAGATGACCGATTATGCAATCGAAGTAAATAGAGAGCTGCTCAAAACGTTTGATAATAAAATAATCCTCAATTATGAGAATTGTCTGCCCCATATTTCCCTGGCTATGGGTTGTATCAATGAAAAAGACATTCCTGATATCAAGGAAATTTTGCGGGGCATTGCAAAAAAGTATTCTTTCAGCGAGCTAAGAGTTGTTGACATTCGTGCTGAAATAATTCCAACCGGCAAAAAAGTGTCGGGTTTTAAGATAGAAAAAACAAAAGAGCTTCAATTGCTTCACGAAGAGGTTATGGAAAGACTCGCACCATATTTTACCTATGATGTAACTACGGCTATGCTGTTTTCCCCTCCCGAGGTTGAGGAAGCAACTTTATTCTGGATTAAGAACTACCCGGAAAAATCAGGTTTTGGAAATTTTTCTCCGCATATAACAATTGGATTCGGCGAACCCCATCCCTCCGAGGGGCTGGGCGAAACGAATAAGGTCGAGTCCGGTCCGGCACAACGCCTTTGCCGGATCGATGCCGGATTCGCTACCTCAAAACTTGCTTTATGTCACCTGGGAAATTATTGCACCTGCAGGAAAGTTCTTGTATCAGCTGAACTTGGAAGCTGAGTGGCCACCCTTCGTCCTTCGTCCATCGTGGGGCGACGGACGAGACTAACTGACCGTCTGCAAGCTGGTCAGGGCAACGGACTTGTCATCAGCAAGTTCAAAGATTTTATCAAGGGCGGTTACCTTAAAGATGCCCCTGGTTGGAGCGGCAACGTTGCAAAAAACGACCCGATGCCCACAATCGGCCAACACCTTGCGCAGCTTCAGCAGCTTCGAGAGGCTTGAAGAAGTTACAATATCGACGCTGGAAAAATCGATTACCACATTGCAGTCTTCTCTGTCACGCACGAATTCAGTAACGCTTTTGAGCTCATCGGCCATTTCCGGTTCCTGGGGCAGCTCCACGAGGACGATATTATCCGACAAGTTTTGAATTCCCATTGTAAATCTCCTTTTTAACTCATACAGCCTTCGCACATTCCAAATGTTGTATCGGCAAAAGTTTGGGCCGGGTTAAGCAAAAAATTAAGCTGCCCAAGCTGACCGATTTTAAGCCAGATATTGACGTAAATATTGTTCCAATAAAAACATAGTAGGATTTGTCATTCCTGCGGGGAGCAGGAATCTAAATCTATTAGAATGCATTTTTGTTTCCTCTGAAAACAAACTTCACCGGAACCGGTCAGTTTGAGTATATAAATTGATGTATTTTTTTTATAATAGCGTGTATAGATGTGAACAAAGCATTGCAGGAGAAAACTGAATGGACCCCGTTAGAGGGACCCCGCTTTGCGGGAACCGAAATTCTATGACGAGCAATAATATGACACAAACCCCGTTAAAAGAGAGTCCACAGCCCCTGATGGGGCAAAAGGGGAAAATTTCTAACGCGGTGTTGCAGAAACGTTTTTTTGCGGCTGTTCTTATCGGTATTAGCATCCTTCCGGGCGGATGTAGAGAGCGGAATGTCAGTTTTGTAACAATAGGTACAGGAGGCGTAACAGGAATCTATTATCCTACGGGTGTTGCTATAAGTCGAATGGTTAATAAGAAATTTGACCAATACAATATTAAAGCAACTGTTGAATCGACAAGCGGTTCCGTGTTCAATGTTAATGCGGTGTTAAACGGAGATTTGGTGTTTGGTGTTGTTCAATCAGACAGACAGTTCCAGGCATATAACGGACTGGCCGAGTGGTCCAGATTCGGAAAACAAACAGAGCTCAGGTCCGTATTTTCGATTCACCCGGAATCAATTACCTTAATTGCATCAGAAAAGAGCGGTATCAGGGAAATTAAGGATTTGAAGGCCAAAAGGGTCAATCTCGGAAATCCAGGTTCCGGACATTTACAGAACTCAAGGGATGTGTTAGAGACGATAGGACTTACAGAAAAGGACATCTCTGCAGAATATGTTAAAGCCGTAGAGGCGCCTGGATTATTACAGGATGAAAGGCTCGATGCCTTTTTCTATACGGTGGGGCATCCCAGCAGTAACATTAAAGAAGCAACATCCGGGAGAATTAAGGTGTTTATCGTACCTATCGAAGGTCCGGATATAGATGAGATGCTTAAAAAGTATCCTTACTATGCAAAATCAGTAATACCTCATTCATTTTATCGCTACGCATTAAATACTGAAGATATTAACACCGTTGGTGTAAAGGCAACCTTTGTTACGTCAAAAAGGGTGGATGAGGATATTGTCTACGCTATAACAAAAGAGGTATTTGAAAACTTTGAGGACTTCAAAGCCCTTCATCCGGCTTACAAGGTGCTGACAAAGGAAAGCATGCTCAAGGGACTTTCTGCTCCAATTCACAAAGGTGCTTTAAAATACTATAAAGAAGCCGGCCTTGATAAATACATAGATTCAGAACTCATAATCGATTAGACTGTATAGACCTACCCTGGCCGTGATTGATTGGTTAAACAGATTTGACCCTATATTTTCCATACTGTCGTTATTGTCCGGCTGCCAGCAATGCGTAAGAACTTTTTGAAAAAAATTTGTTTTACTGGCCTTTCGAAAACCATAAAAATGTGGTTTTTTGGTCATTCGGCGCAATATAAGTTTTATTTATAGTTGTATTAGAAGTTTTTGCTTGAACATCTTAGCCCCAATTTGCGATAATGTACAAGGATTAGTTTATTACAGTGAACAATGCTTGGGTGCGTCCCGAGCACAATATAATGGCGGGAGGCTGCGTGCCTCCCGCGTTTCATATATGGAGGGAATTTGGTGGCCAAGAGGGTATGTGTATTCGTAGATGGGGAGAATTTCCGGCATTCCATCGTAGAATTATTTGAGCAATTCAATCAATACGACTACCTACCGAAGCAGGCCGATTGGAATCATTTATTTAACCACTTTGTGGCTCTTGCCGTAACTGAGGGTGAGAGAGTAAGAACATATTGGTATGTCGTTCAATTCTTGGATATGTTTCCATATGGACTCCAAAAGCTTAGTAAGGATGCTATTGCCTTGAGACGTGTTCTTGAAAAAGGCAAATGGGCCAAGGAGGAGCTTGAAAATCTCGAAGGCGATGCGCTTAAGGAGAAAATGGAAGAGATTGCTGCGAAATTAATAAAACGTGAAAACCAAATGCGTCGTAGATTTGACGGATGGAGGAACTTACAGGACAATATATCTTTACGTTGGCCACGCATTGAGTTCAGACATGCAGGAGCAATAACATTCAACGCATTTACAAAGAAATTGCGGAAAGAGAAAGCCGTAGATGTGAAGCTCGCAACAGATTTGATTACACTACGAGATATTTATGATGTGGGCGTTATAGTGTCAGGTGACCAAGATTATGTACCAGCAGTCCAGCGCGTCAAAGACTTTGGCAAAACAATTATAAATGTTGCTTTTGTCGCCCGAAATGGGAAGCTATTGCCGGGCGGTGCTCGGAGACTCAATCACGTCACAGATGATAGTATCAACATAAAATATGACGACCTTGCACGTTACCTTAATATTCCGCCCGTTACGCTCGCCAAACAATCGACTCAGACTTAAATCGCTTGCCCACACAATCCCACAAACCGCCCCCCTTAGCTTTCGAATCGAACCTCAACGCCAAATATTCCACCAAATCGCTCCGGCCATTCTTGTAACTTCATTTATTTTATTGACTTACGAAGCATCGCATTTTTATAATCGATTAGATGATTTTAAGAAACAAGAGAAAAGCCGACCAGCCGTGTCAGAGACAGCACGTCTCGGCAGGTAGAGCCATCATTTCTGTTATCTCAATAGCATGGGCTCTGTTTCAACTGGCGTTACCGCGTTTTATAATACTGGATAGTACAACGGTAAGGGCGGTCCACCTGGCTTTTGCCGTAACACTCGTATTCCTGACAATTCCTGTTGCCAAACATAAACGTAGAGAGAGGTTCTTCAATGCAGCAAGCCATATCCCGCTTTCGGGCTATATTCTGGCCGGTGTTGGATGTCTTTCTGTACTGTACTTTGTTCTTGACTGGAAGGGTATATCAATGCGGGCGGGCCTGCCCATTTGGCGGGATGTTGTTATGAGTATAATACTGATTATCCTTCTGTTGGAAGCCTCGAGACGCGCCATCGGACCGGCCCTTCCCATTATTGCCATTCTGTTTACACTCTTTGCCTTCTCAGGCTCTTACATGCCGTTGTTCATTGCCTTTCGAGGGGTATCACTGCGAAGGTATCTCTGCCAGATTGCTCTATCCTCAGAAGGGATTTATGGCATCCCCCTTTATGTTTCTGCCAATACTGTTTTCCTGTTTGTATTATTCGGGTCAATGCTTGATAAGATTGGTGCAGGACATTTCTTTAATGACCTTGCAATCTCTTTGCTTGGTCGATTTAAGGGCGGCGCAGCAAAAGCAGCCGTTGTCTCAAGCGGATTAACAGGTCTTTTCTCAGGCTCAAGCATTGCTAATGTTGTTACAACGGGGACCTTTACGATTCCCTTGATGAAGAAGTGCGGTTATCCCGGAAAGATTGCAGCGGCAACCGAAGTTGCCGCAAGCACTAACGGCCAGTTGATGCCTCCGATAATGGGGGCAGCAGCATTTATCATTGCTGAATATCTGGGCATTGATTACCTTGATGTTGTAAAAGCCGCCGCCGTTCCCGCTTTTGTATCATATTTTGCCCTGTTTTACATCACACATCTTGAGGCCTCAAAGCTTGGAATGAAAGGACTGCCGAAGGAAGACATTCCAAGATTTCTGACCGTACTTAAAAATGGATTCTATTACCTTATCCCGTTGGTTGTTTTGATATATGAATTAATAGTTATGCGCCACACTCCAAACCTGGCAGCTTTTAACGCAATACTTGTCCTGATAGTGATTGTCTTTGTACGCGAAATCATCAAGGCGGCCGGAAACAGCACGAACATTGCAAAGGCCTTTATAAAGGCAGTAATTAATGGCACCAACACCATTGGTGAAGGATTGATTGCGGGCTCGAGAAATATGCTCACTGTCGCACTGGCAACAGCCACCGCAGGTATTATTGTTGGTATTGTTTTCATGGGTATGAGCGGTATGGTTGTTGACATTGTAGCAGGACTCTCTCTCGGCTATATTTTCCCTCTGTTACTAATAACGGCAATTGCAAGTCTCATACTTGGAATGGGACTGCCGACAACAGCAACCTACATTGTTATGGCATCAATAACAGTTCCCGTAATCGTAGAACTGAGCTCTACAAGCAGCTTCGTTATTCCGCTGATGGCTGCTCACTTATTCTGTTTCTATTTCGGCATTCTTGCCGATGATACGCCGCCTGTAGGCCTGGCTGCCTATGCCGCCGCCGCTATTGCAAAATCCGACCCCATACAAACGGGGATACAGGGATTCATATATGATTTGAGAACTGCTGTTATTCCCTTTATGTTTGTCTTTAATGCCGAGCTTATTCTCCACGGAATCAATAATTGGCCTCAGGCACTGCTCATTTTTGTAATGGCGATATTCGGCGCATTTGCCTTCACGAATGCAGTCCAAGGATGGTTTATAATAAAGAATAAATGGTATGAGGTTCCCCTGTTTCTTATTGCGTCGCTTATATTATTTTGTCCCACTGTCGTAACAAAGATTTTCAATTTGGATTATAATCTTCGATATTATATGTACTTTGTTGGCTTGGCAGTCTATGGCCTGTCTTATCTTGTCCAGAGATTAAGACTAAAAAGGGCATTTTGAGCCGTCGCTGGCTCGGCAACACAAGGTATGTTATATTTAGCCGTATGATTGTGTGTCTATTTCATTTCTTCCATAATTCTATTGTTGGCTTAGACTTCGTACTCTAAAGTCTCAAGCTTTTGAAAGTTTGGCTCAATAAACTTTTTACCATCTTCTTTAAAAATACGGATTAAACCTAACGTCTTCTCCATTTTCTTAAAATCCCTGTATCTTGTGCTCAACGTACGCTGAGCATATAATGTTGTTAATTCAGGAGAAGATATAAATTTATCAAAAGGAATTTTTCCAGAGCTTATTAATAACATCAAGACACCGAAAATCCTCGGATGAATCTTTTTGTTACGAAATAGCCAACTCACATAATCCTTTAACATAAGTTGTTTAACTTTTTTCAACACCAGATCCTTAATTCTCTGAACTTCGAGGAGATAGCCCTTTGTGCCCCATATCAGAAATTCCCAGGGATTACAGGTATCCCGCACGTTTCCCAAATGAAGAATATACTCATTTCTATTGTTATTCCAAAATTTGGCCATAGACCTATAGCTATAGGCTCTTTTGTTGGTTGCATATAAAACAAGGGCTTCTAATGCCCTTGCCGTCCTACCGTTACCATCCCCAAAAGGATGGATTTCTGTCAAATAATAATGAGCCATAATTGCCTTAACAACATCACTGCTCGTTAAGGGGCCAGAACCACTTTCATTTAACCAGATTATGAATTTTGGCATTATCGCTTCAATATCAACCTTGCTTTTGCAAAAGCTATATTTCTGCGGCTCACCAAATCTGGCTTTGAGGTCTCTATATTGGCCAGGCACATTTGGTGACACATACTGAATGCCCTCTGTAAGATATTGATGAATTTTTTTAATATGTGCTTCGCTATAAGTAAATCTGTCCCCACCTTCATCCACCACCTTAATAATGTATCGATACGCCTTTCTTGTATTCTGTGCCTCTTGTTGCTTTTTTTCGAGTTTCTTTTTAAGGTCTGCTTTATGAAAAGATTCCTCGATTTCTTCATCTTTGAGCATAGTGCCTTCAATTGCCAAAGTAGCTCCAACCGCCGAACGAAGTTCGTCTTCTATAATGCTATCTGTTGACTTGGGATAAGCGGGGCAGTCTCTTATAAATTGCTCAGCAGTTTGAATCTCATGAACGGTATTAATAAACTCGAAAAGCCGCTTTGGCTTCTTATCTTCAAAAAGCCTCTTTTCAAGGTCTTTTTCCAAATCAAACTTACTTAATTTTTCAAGGTCAAGTGCCATTTTAGGATTCCTTAATAGACCGATAATTTTTGTTGTTTATATTCTAATATATATCGGCAGGTATGTCAAAGAAAATGCAAAGATATTTGCAATAATTTATTCATATTTAACTGTCTTATTATAAGGGAGTTACAGCATTTTCCTCTTTTTTATGACAAAATAAATGAAAAGGAAAATGACAGAAATATTGGCATTTATTTTGGAAGAAACAGCTTGGGTTATAAGGACCAAAAATTAAGTTTTTTTCATTTTCCTCAAATTAGGACAATAACCAAATTTATTTGTGGGTTATTTAGCTAACACGATGTAGGATGAAACATAGTGTCTTCCTTTAGAGAAACAGAAATCATTAAAATTTAGGGGAGAAATCTCTTATGGGAAAAGGCCATATTGGAAGAAGGCAGTTTCTCCAGACCGCCGGGGTTGGAGCCGCTTCGATTTTTCTGGGCACACCGTTAGCGGGGTGTGCAACCACGCACCGCACCCCCACAGAACACGCTGTCCGCAGGCCTAATCTTGTCTATATCTTCGCCGACCAATGGCGTGCGCAGGCCGCCGGCTACGCAGGAGACCCGAACGCAAGGACGTCGAATCTTGACAAACTCGCGAAGGAAAGCATCAACTTAACTAACGCCATATCCGGCTGCCCGGTGTGCTCACCTTATCGTGCGAGCTTGATGACCGGCCGATACCCGCTCACTCACGGCGTCTTTCTGAACGATGTGCTATTAAGTACCGATGCCGTCTCCATTGCCGACGCTTATAACAGTGCGGGCTATGAAACAGGGTACATCGGCAAATGGCATTTAGATGGAAATCGCAGAACCGCCTTTATTCCCAGAGACAGACGCCAGGACTTTAAATTTTGGAAGGTCTTGGGCTGTACGCATAACTACAATAACTCTTTCTATTACGCTGATAAAAATGTAAGGCTCAAATGGAATGGCTATGACGCAATCGCCCAGACCCGCGAAGCCCAGAAGTACATTCGCGAGCACGCCGATGGCAAGCCCTTTGCCCTTTTTCTCTCGTGGGGACCGCCGCATTCTCCCTATCACACCGCACCCCAAAAGTATAAGGATTTCTTCAAGGCGGAAGAATTGAAATTACGCCCCAACGTCCCTGAGCATCTTGAAGCTGAAGCGAGAAAGACTCTTGCCGGTTACTACGCCCACATTGCTGCCCTCGATGACTGCATCGGAGAAATCCTTCAAACGCTTAAAGAATGCGGCCTGGAAAATGACACCATATTTGCCTTCACCTCTGACCACGGGGACATGCTTTATTCTCAGGGCGAGCAAAAAAAGCAGAAGCCCTGGGACGAGTCCATTCTGGTTCCGTTCCTGTTGCGCTACCCGGCAGCGCTCGGCAGGCAAGGCAGAATAATTGATATGCCCATCAACACGCCTGATATTATGCCCACGCTGCTGGGTTTAAGCGACATACATATACCGGATACAGTGCAGGGAACCGATTTCTCCGGCGTTTTGAAAGGGACGCAGAGACCGAAGAGGGACCCCGCCTTGCGGGAACCCAACGATGCAGCGCTGATTACCTGCCCATCGCCCTTTGGCCAGTGGGCAAGAAAACGAGGCGGCAGGGAATATCGCGGCCTACGCACCCGGCGTTATACCTATGTGCGAGACCTGAACGGGCCCTGGCTGCTTTATGATAACAAACAAGACCCCTATCAGCTCAATAACCTTTGCAATAACGCTGTGCACGCCGAATTGCAGAAAAAAATGGACAGTATTTTATCGCAAAAGTTAAAGGAGACGAATGATGAGTTTCTGCCGGGCCGGCAGTACATCAAAAAGTGGGGCCATAGAGTCAATGAGACCGGAACTGTACCATACACTAATTGACCGGGACCCAAACGTACACAGAGTTTCTAATCACCTTTACGAAGGAGGATTATTATGTATCGACGAACCGTGAATATCCTGCGCAGGCAACCGGCAATGCTAAAATGGATATTGCCTTTGTGCCGGTAGCCCAGCCGCATGGCTCGTACCGCCCTTCCGAAGGGCGGGGCTCGTACCGGATTGCTCCGGAGCAAGTCCGCACGCTGAGAGAATTCGTCGACCGCTACCACGTCAACGCTATTATGCTTCCCAGGCCGACCGGCATCGTGAAGGACCCTGAACTTCAGCGCGAAAAGCTTCACGCCTGGTTGAAGAGTTGGGACCGTGCCGCCGCGGAGTAATCCCCCGACCAGTCACTAACCTTCCAGCCGTCCAGGCTGTCACCGCCAAATAAAGGCACAAATTTGTCATCGGTCACTCCCAGAGCAGCTGAGTCGCCTATGAGCATCGCATATCCCACAATGCCGATTAAAAAGAAAATATAGACCTGTTTCATCGCAAAACCTCCTTCCTAAATTTTTGTTCAGAAATTCTGGCTCCGTCAATTTGTTTCGATGAAATCCGTCAGTTTGTCCCGACAAAAAGTCGGAACAAAGTGCCGGACCGGATTTGTGGCGTTACTATTCCATCCCGATTCCCCTTCCCGCCGTGCCCCGCCCGCCGCATCCAATCAGGCCCACACGCACCTT
This sequence comes from Phycisphaerae bacterium, assembly GCA_030614945.1. Next base: position 3,086 of record JAUXAH010000023.1, on the reverse strand, counting down.
GTCAGAGCCTGCGGCGAAAGCATTATTGACACCGGGTGACACAGCCGCCAGCGATACCGCTGCCGACGCCTTGATGAACTCTCTCCGTGAGAATCCGCCTGTTTTTTCACCTGATTTCTTTTTCATGAATAATTCTTTCAATTATTGACCCCTCTGTTGTTTACTCGTCGCCGGCACGGCGACGTTTTATTGTCATTCCTGCGTTGGGTGGCAGCCTCAAGCGCAACTTGGGGATGGCTCCGCAGGGCTTGTTTACCCCTCGCCGGCACGGAGACGATATAGACAAGACACATCAGGTACCTCTTTTCTTCGGCCCGATAGATATCAAGTGCGAATACGTCCTCAGGTACATTCTCCCGCCCGCCACCGCCGGCGTCGCATGGCTCTTTTCGCCTAAAGGGTTCACCGCCAGCAGCTCGTAGCTGGCGCCCGCCTTGAGCACCACAACATCTCCCTTCCTCGTAATGCAGTACAGTTTGCCGTCAACCCACACCGGCGAGCCGTAGAATCTGCCGCCGAGCTTTTCACGCCAGAGTTCTTCGCCTGTGGCGCTCCGCAGGCAGGAGACTTGCCCACGGTCGTGAAACGTAAACAGCAGGCCTCCTATCGCCAGCGAGGTGGGGACATACGGTGCGGAACTACTGTCAATCTTGTATGCCTCTGTGAGTTGGGTGGATTTGTCCTTTGTGCCGGGTCGGATTGCGATTAAGCGCTTGCCGCTGGAACCGTAGCCGCAGGTGCCGATTAACAGTTCGCCTGCGATAACGGGCGAGCTGACCACTCGATTTGGGAATGCCGACTCCACTTCCCACACGACCGTCCCCGTACGGGCATCGACGCCGGTCATACCGTGAGCACGGCTGGTGAATATCAACTGCGGAGCGTCCGTTCCCGGCGAGTAAACACAGGGCGTCGAGTAGGAGGTTTTCGGACTGCTTTGCCGCTCCAGTTTCCAGCGCCTCTGCCCGCTCTTACTCTCCACCGCAATCCAGGCACTCTGGGCATCCTTTCCGCTGCCCTCGTGCTCGTGGGTAAAGACCACAATGTCGTCGAAGACAATGGGTGTGCTGCCCGGGCCGTGCTGGCAATGCACACCTCCGAAGCTGCGCTCCCAGATTTCCCCGCCGTCGTGGTCCAGTGCCGCCAGAATTGTCTCTTTAGTAGTGGCCCAGAGCACATAGACACGGTCAGCATCCACTGCCGGCGTTGCAGTCGCGTAGCTATTGTCCCTGTTCATACGGTACGGACTTAGCGCGTATTCCTTTTGCCATAGTACCTCGCCGTCAGAGACGCTTAGAGCCAGAAAGATACCCCGGCCGGCTTTCTGGTTCCAGCTTGTTACGAATATCTTCTCACCCCACAGCACCGGAGAACAGTGCCCGCCTCCCGGCAGCTTGACTTTCCAGTTGTAGTCCTTTTCCGTCCATTTGACGGGAATTGTCTTGGCCTCGCTGATGCCCTGGCCGTTGGGGCCGCGGAACCGAGTCCACTCCTGCCCCTGCGACACCGACCCCAACAAAATCACCGATACCGCCAAAAGCCCTTTCACAAATCGATTGTCCCTGCCCCCCGGCTGCCCTCTTCTTTTCATCAGACGCCTCCCATTAAAACACTTACTTAGGCACACATTTACAAATCAACGTGATGCACATATTGACCTTGATGATTACAAGTTTAGCTGCGAATAGTTGCAAGTCAATAGCAAGCTCAAACAAAGTCGAAATTACCGAAAAGGAACGTTTTGCCCCGCCTATGGCGTTAGAGGGTTTTCTATAATACAATACAATTGACCATTGAGACCCGGCGATGGCACCTGATAAGCAGCATAACGAAAAAAGAGATGAATGATGCAAAATTACTTTTGAGGGCATACTATGAAGCCCTGCACGAGCGCCTCGAAGCTAAGAAGGACCTTTTGGCGGCAACAATAGAAAAGTTCCTGCAGGAAGAGGCCGCAAAGCGCGCTTTTGGCAGCTTTGACAAAGAAAAATACGCCGCATACCGCGATGCGTGCCTGGCCTTCGTCGATGAGCGGACGGAAACTTACAATCCAATCGGGATTCAGTATACCTTCGACCGCACCAGGGCGAAGGAGGCCTTTGAATTACAGTTGCAGCTTGACTGGTACGACAGTCGGCCGGAACTTGAGGATTTGATGGAAGCGGTGTACGCTATGGCACAAACGCCGATGGCCGAAGAAAAAATCTCGCAACTGGCCGATGAGCTGATTAACAAGCTCGGAGCCTTCCCCGATAAGAGCATTATATCTGCTTATGAGGCCGGGCCCGCTCTCGGAAAGCTGCCGGACTACATCGTCGCGCGGGCCATCGAAGAAATCATCAGGTGAACAAGGCTCTCCACCGTCATTCCAAGCGAAGCGAAGAATTGCCTCACAATGTCATTCCGAGCGAAGCACTGAAAGTCCGGCCTCTGGACGGATTGGACGGAACGTGGCAATCTCTACTTCATAATTCGACATTCCTTGTTCGATATTCGATATTCCTCTTGTCATCCTGAGCGCAAGCGAAAGATCCGTTAATAATCGTCATTGCGAGGCCTGCGAAGCAGGCCGTGGCAATCTCTACTTCATAATTCGTTATTCCTTGTTCGATGCCGTCCAAGCCCGTTGGTGTGGCGCCGGGTGACGCATCCGGCGGAGAGAATTAGGAAAACAGATATGAGTAAAGTGCGTACCATTCGTGTCCCCTCACTATTGTTTCCCCATAAGCCCCATCCTCTGGCACATTTGCCGTATGAAACGCCTGCTTCACGGTTGGTAGGGTGGGCACAGCCCACCGCTGTTTTCTATTTAATTCTCAGTGCTCTCTGTGGCTAATATACCCAAACCCGCAATTGACTGCAAAGGAAATTTTAGTATTTAGCTATCGTATTTAGCGAATTACCCCAAAATCTTTCCCCGCAACCCGCAACTCATCCCACATCCTCCAACTCACCAGTTACCATTCACCAGTTACCATTCACCAGTTACCATTCACCAGTTACCATTCACCAGTTACCATTCACCAGTTACCATTCACCAGTTACCATTCACCAGTTACCATTCACCAGTTACCATTCACCAGTTA
>JAUXAH010000019.1 GCA_030614945.1 Phycisphaerae bacterium | reverse complement strand
CTATAACGTTGTTCTCCATTCTTCTTTGAAACAGCAAGGATTCTTGCATGATCATTAAAGCTATCCCTATGTGAATGATACGCCCTAAAATACAATAATTTTAATACCATTTCGCCTTCGATTTCTTCATGAGTGTAGCATTGGACACACCCATTATTCCCACCTGCGACTAATATTCCATTCTTGACTATGGCTTTTACTCCGAATAGATTATAAGATCTCTTCCCAGTATCTTTATCGTAGGGCTCACTTTTACCATACCATGTTTCAATTACTGCTTGAGCCGCAACTGCTGAGGCCGGGAGTTTTGTAATCTCCTTACTTTTATATGCTTGTCGTAAAATTTTCACACACCACCAATACTGACTTGCGTTCATTTACTTGAGGCCTCCTCAAGTTTATCTAAAATTCTTCTGACCTTAGTAGCCCTAGACTTGCTTAATTCATAATACTCCAAAAGATCCATACAACCTTTCCGAAGAGTCTCATATTCCTCTGAAGTTAATACAATAATGATATTTTTATCATCTGGAACTATCTTTTCTGCCATGCTTACCACCTTTAAAATGATTGAAATAATATTTTACATCCAAGCCTAGGCAGAAGACCGAAATTAAACAAAATATAAATGCAAATAACCAAAACCAGTCCATCAGGCATCATTTCCTACTATTAATTTTTCTATCAACCGTCTCGATCAAAGTAACTATCTTAGTTTGACTCTCACATATTTTTTCTTGGGAGGTACTGACCCTATCTACCGCTTTAGAAATATTTTCTACACTATTCCCGATTTCTATATTTTTCTCAAGATTCTTCTGTTCTATGCTTTGCTCATTTTCGAACTTCTTCTCTACGATCTTAAAGAGGAACTTTAAGACCATAATTGCTATCAAAGCAGCTATTCCAAATTGAGCACCGAATTGTAATAAAGTTTCAGCATCCATTTATATCATCCCCTTTCTTGCTTCTGCTCCCTTGCAATTCTTTTTAACCAATCTCTAATTCTTTTTTGTTCCCCTCTTTTCAACCCTATTAAGCTCCTTATTTTTCTTAATTTTCTATGGAAGATATTGGTCCACGCGAGGATCTCTCCTTCTTCCGCCTTCAACTGCCATTCCATTTTGCCAGTTTCCCAATGCCGACAAATCATCAAATAAATGCCTTCCGGGAAAGTCATCGCTCCAATCTCAATAAAATCTTGAAAATTCTGGTCATTCCACCAAGTAGTATTCGAAAAAGCAAACAACTTTCCATCCTTCTTATAAACACATATTGCATGACCTCCCGCTACAACTTTATAATGCCAATCACCATTTGAATCCTGATAATATTTTCTGTAAAATCCGTATGCCTCCACCCACCACACATTAAGATATTTAGCAAACCTACCTAGAACATCACAAACGAATCGAGCAAATCCATCACAATCAGCGGTTCCTCTCTTATGGACTTCATCCGGCAAATCCCAATAATCCAACTTATTGAATAAATCCCAATCAGAAACCCATTGATAAAATTTCTTCCAAATCCCATCTATTAGAACTTCCTTTTGCAATTCCAGAGCCATCAAAGAATCAGAAATTATCCTATTCATATCATCACAATAATTTTTCCATCGTTCGGTAGTCTTATCATTCAACTGCCATTTACAATAATGCGGATCTGGATCTGGCACCGGGACTGGTGGAGCCGGTGGCGGTATTATATATTTCTTACCAAAAATTGCTATTATAGTTACCAACACTATAATTATTACAACAACCATAATCTTACCTCCTCATTCGTTGAATCTCATTCTCTATTCCGAACAAAATGTATAGGCATTCTCTTTTTAATTAATATAGAATCCCAAATAAATAAATTGTATTCCCTGCTACTCCTGACTGACTTGCTACCTGTGCCTCGATAACCGTTGCCGCGGCATAAGATTTTGTTTTTAACGGAGTGGTATTCGGTATAGGTTGTAAAATAACAGCATCATATTCAGCATCCAAATTCGATAATGTATTCGCTGGAATGAAATCAGTCTCCGCTGTATTCTGTCCTATAGAAACCGTTGTAGTCGCTCCAGCATCCCCTGCTGCCACGACTATAGCGTGAGACAAAACGCACCTCTTTCCAGTTGGAACAGTATAAAGAGTTGTATCGGCATCGGCGTCAAAAGCTACTGTTGTAACACTCAATAAATTTACTACATTCATTTCTGTTTCCGCTACATCAAATTTTATGTAATCAAGGGCTCCTGCACTTGTGTACAATTTGAAAGTGTTATCATGTCCTGTATTGTTACCCCAAGTTTCACCTCCATAATAAATTCTCCAAGTATTAGCAACCTCATCAGATGTAGTATATCTCACTTTGACTCCATCATCAGCTCCTCCACCAGATATATACCAGCAATATTTAGTTGCATTTACTATAGATATAGCCTCACTTGTAAGGTCAAAATCTATCCAGGTATTCGAAGTGCTTATCCCCGTGCAATCTACCTGCACAGAGCCAAGTTCTCCGCCAGTAGGGTGACCATTAACATCGGCTTCATAAACCTGCATTGTCATTAATCCGCCAGCATTATATCTTGCCATATACACTGAAATTATGCCAAGAATGTAACCGCTACCAGCTAACCAATACGCTCCTGCATATTGCCCCGTTATTACATAATCTTCACTTGTATTGACTTCATTACTAATTTTTAGTACAGCAGCTGTAGTATTTGAAATAGTTATCTTGCTACTCATAGCTTTTAAGGTTCTAAATTCCAAATCTACTCCGGCTTTCTGCTTAAAGATTTCTATCTCTGCACCTATGTTAGAAGCAGTGTTGGCTTCTCCAGTAACAGCTGCAAATTCTAAAGCATCCTCACCAACATTCACTCTTACATATTTCCCACCATCATCTGTATAATTTGCTGGTGTATCCGTTAAATCGATAAATGCACTAACACCGGCATCATCTTCCTTCATATAGAATCCATCGGCGGTAGAATCATAAGCAACTACATAATCGTCAGCTGAAGCATCAGTTTCTAAATCAACTATCATCCTCGAAGAATCATCATCATACCATCTCAGCACACCACCAGAGAATCCAGTTGCAGTAGAATCATGCTTAATTTCTCCTGTGGTATCAGGATCAGCATCAGAGCTTTTTAATCTTATTTCACTCGCTACATAAGAAGTCGCACTGTCCACAGTAATATCATTGGCCACCTCATTGTCAGCCCAGGGGTTATCAGTATTCACCCAATTCCCAGCAATAGTTTCAGCTTCATCTAACATACCAATAGAACCTACATCAGACAAAACGGCAGAAGTTATCTGAACTCCATTTACCATAAATTTCTTCCCAGTATCTATATTTACATCTGCTCCACCAAAATCAATTCTTCCGTCAGTGGTATTTTTTATAGTTTCCCCTTGGGATAATAACATATCAGCTGTAGCTATAACAGCATCACTCATATCTATTCCATAAGTAAAACCACTACCAGCTACATTTGTATCAAAAATCCTAATAGCACTGTCCATTGTTGCGCCAGCACCCTCAATGGCCTCATTCTCCAGAGCAAGAAGAACATCATGCCCAGTCACGGCTCTTGCATTTGTAGATCTGGTTTGTGCTCTCAGATATCCTACATAAAAATCCCCTCCAATTATTGTACTCGCTCCAGAACTGTAATGAGCACACAAAACATGAATATCATAAGCCGTGACACTACCTGCCGCACCCGAGGCAGTAAACAATCCGGCTTGTAAAAGTCCAACATGTTTACTGGCTGCGACTACCACTTGAGCGTAAATGGCTCTGGTGGCCTGTCCAGTTGGAGCATCTCCGCCACTCGCAGCGCTACTCGTCACTATCGTTCTTAAGCCGGTAATGTCACCCGTTACAGCAGTAGAACCCACAGTATGCCAAATCCTGCCGTAACTATCAATAGAAATTAATTGGGCATCAGCATAATTTTTGAATTTTACTGTGTTGCTCCCAACGCTATCTCCCATTCGAATTACTATATCACTTCCGGAAGCAACATAAATGCTGTGGGGGCTATGATGCATTACAATTAACTTTCCCGCTGAAACATGAGAATAAGAACAATAACCAATTGTCTCGACAGCACCGCTCGTAGGCGCCGTTGCAGTTAAACCTCCACCTGTAGTAAGATATAACAAATTCCCATCCGAAAAAGTTGAAGTGTCTATATTAATTAATTCTCCCCTCACCCGAATCAAAATGGTTTGTCCTGTTGTCTTAGTCTCTGCAGCTACTCCTAAAAATAAATGCTTTGCGGAATCCGTATTATCCGCTAGCCTCACTTCTGGAGTTTGGCCTGTCGCTCCTGAAATATAAACTACTTGACCTTTACTGATATTTTCAGCGGCTTTGGCACTAATTGTTAAAGCAGAAGCTGCCGCAGCTCCGACTCCAGTTAGATTAGAACCATCCCCATAAAAAGATAGAGCCCTAAGATCCGCATAAGCATCATCTGCTGCGTTTCTTATTTGCATTTCTCCGGCACTATTCTTAAGCTTTGGACCCGAGTTATCATCATCTATCTGAAAAGTAGTCTCAGGAGTTCCGGTAGTTACACATAAAGTTCCTGATGTGGGAAGGGTAACTCCGGTGACGCCAGTTATGGTCAAGGTCATTGCATAACTTCCACTAATAGTAATAGTTGAAGCTACATTATTGGCAATACCCGTTCCTCCATATACCGGGCTAACTACGGTCCCTTGCCATTCTCCCCCAGCTATTACTCCAGCATCAGAAACAGTTACAACAGAATTTAAAGTAGTTCTTCCTGTGGTACTATCCCAACGAACAATTGCATGATCAGTCGAAGCCCCAGGGCCAACAACATCCAAGTGCCAAACTGCCGCACCGTCTGTATTATCAAGGCAAATATAGGATTTGTCATTTGTAATATCCAGCCACCTGCTACCGACCGTATACCCCTCATCGGTATCATTATTTACAGTAGGAGCAATCGTAGCATCAAATTTACATTTCACCACATTCGTGGCCGATAGCCCCGTGTCCACTCCGATCCCATTTGTGCCACTAAATTTAACTAAATTCCCATCCGTAATTGCACCTTGTATAGCTAATAATACTGTTGATACTGCCCCGGTGTTAACAGCGAAATACCCTACAGCCAAAACTGTACAAAGCAACAAAACAATTATTCCAGACTTTTTCTTAAACATTATTTATCACTCCCCTTCATCAACTAAAGTTAGCAACAAGTTCAGCATACCATTGCTCATCTGATGTCTTATAATGCAATTTCACAATATCTTCACCACCTGCATCAGTTTGTAAGACCCCTAAAGTCCCGCTAGGCCATTTAACAAGTTGGTATAAAGTATGAGTTCCAGTTCCCTGATTGGTTATATCAATTTGTGTCCCGGCTATCGCATTAGCTTTCGAGGATGCCACCATTATATGAGTACCATCAACTCTTATAGCCCAATAAACAACTGCCGGCGACAATCCAGCGGGCATAGTATCGGTAGTAGAGAATTCAATTCTTGCTCCCGTCGGACAATCAAAATCGATGGTAATTCTATCGTTGCCTACATCTATATCGCCCGTAGCAATAGAATCATCCTTCCGAGTTATAATATCATCCATAACTCTAGTCCCCGTTCCATCTTGAGTAACGATCAATACCGCATCTATAGCCCCCGATGGTTTGGTAATAGTAATCCTAAAATCATGACCTGCCACTAGAATTGCTTTATTGCCTTTTGTTAAATCCCAAGCAATGTCTGCCGCAGAAGTCAAGACCTGCTCAGTAAAACTAATGGTATTAATCTTAGCCAAAAACTCTTTTCCCGATCCTGTTAGCTCAACTGGTGCTCCAGTTTTAAATTTGCCTGTTCCTTTAGGAACTACAGTTATGTCAATATTACTATCAGTCCCATCTGCTTGAATTGTCAACGTAACTCCTGAAATAGAGGCTAAAGTTTTCAAGAAATTAGCTGCACTGGCGATAGCATGAAACTCCGCAATCTCATTGTCACTGCCATCAAGGATCTGAAATTTCCCCACGCCTTTTGTTTTAATAGTAAAATGTATATCAGGAGTATCCGTTCCTTCAGCTTTAAGCTGTGGAGCACCGCCGGTTGCAGCATTCTTTATAGTGATGTAATTTACTGCAGTTGCCGTAGCCTCTCCTTTTAGCAAAGCTAATTCATTCGCATCCACCAAACCCAAAGCCCCCAACAGCATCTGTTTAATAAAAGACTTTAACCATTTTTTGGAAGAAGTTCCAAGTTGACCTTCTTCATCCGCTCTCGGTACTTGATTTGGAGTAGCCATTAAAAATCACACTCCTTTCGTTTAAACTTCTCTCGGCTCAATATCGCCGTTCGTATCAATCTCAAAGAAAAAATTAATAGTATTAGGGACCTTAAGAACAGCGATGGGCATTAAATCATTATTCGTATCCCTCTCGTGATAAATGTCCATCGGTCCTGGGTCTTCTGCTGGCATCACATCTCCATTATCATCATAATTAAAAGCAATAACTTTGCCCATTTCGGCCTTCGCAGCTAACAGGCTTGAAATCTTAGCCTTTTTCTTGGCATAACTTGCAGCACTGTCCTCAATTAGAACAATGTCGTCATCAACAAGAGGAGTCTTCAGGGCAAATGTATTCATGTCCCCGGCCTCCCTCTTTAATTGTGCATCATCAGTAACTTTCTTAAGTCCTCGACAGACTATAAGCCATTCTACGTTATTAGATCTTAAGATTACCAAAGCATACTGATAATTTAGATCGGTATAAGTTGATTGACCATCAATAGTCTCAGCCCCATCGCCATCAAGGGTAATCAGATTGCTATTGTCGTCAGATTTGTAAAGAGCAAAAAATCTCCCTAAATTACCGACTGCAGTTGGTAAGCCCAGAGTGTAGGGGGCCGCTGCGGTTAATTTTATTAGACCACATTCCACGATAGTTAGGGTTCCCGCTCCGGTTTTAGTGGTAATCCGGTTTGTATCGAATTCCAAACCCTGAGTATCATCTTTGGGATACAGACTATCCCCCAATTTAGTCTGGCCAAAAGCAGTACAGATATCATTTAATATTCTTCTCAATTCATTTATAATATTTACTTCATCTATGTTATGGGTCAACGCAATTACTTTTCCGTTTACATCTGTCTGAAAATATTTATGTATCGCCATTTTCCTTCACCACCTACTCTTCCTCTAGTTCAAGAGTCGCTAAATACTCTACTGTTTTTTCCGTAATCCCCATTTTTAAACTAATTTTCCTCACTATCACTGAAACCATATTCAAAAATTTAATCTGCCCCTCACCGTCTGCCCTGAAAGGAATCACTCCTTCCCCATCTGGTTTGAAAGGAATCCTACCATAATCAAAATCAATTGTATCCTCCCTCTCGAAGGGCATAGGAGTCGCATATTCAACCACCAATTTTCCTTTTGCAAATTGAAACCTATCTAAATAATCCCCCGCAATTACTACTGCATTACTCTGCACTTGTATAAGGTGGTTACCTATTTTAAGAGATTTCTTGCCTCCACTAAAATCTATAATAGGCTGAGCCGATAGCTTCTCAGCAAAAATCTTACTTACAACTTCTCGATAATCTTGACCATGGGGTCCATAATGAGGGGTAGGAAACTCAGCTCCTGGACCCACCCCCTCGGAAAGAGTCTCACTTTCAATCAAAGATCCTTCGTGTACTCCTCCTCCATCTTCACCTTCACCAACCAAAATGTAAGGCACCTGATAATATTTAGTACCAGACATAAGATCCGTCAAAATAAACTTATAATTTCCATTATCGAAAGTGCCATCCCTGTGAACATCAAACTCATTAGCCTCTGAGGTGGTACCATATCTGATGCCTATTCTTGATGCCTGTGCGCCCCCTTCCAAATTCTGAATGGTTATATTTTTAATCTCGGTTGTTTCGCCATCTACGTGTCCGCCATCGGGAGGTACACCTGGAGTTTCTCTTAAAACATCCAAAGTAGTAAATTGAACCCAACTCCCATACCCTTTTAAATCATCTTCATTTATCGCATACGCCCTGTAAGAGTAGGTTTCTCCTGCAAACAGCGTATCTGAGAAAACTGTTTGTGGTCTACGTGCCAGCCATAATTCGAATGCTCCCGCATCAAAACTACCAGTTCGGCGAATGGTTTTCGTCAATATACCTTCAAAATTTCCGGTGTCCATATTAAAACCAACTGAACCCGCAAGCCCTCCAACGTATCGAAAAGCGTACTCGCCAAGAGGACCCGCAAAATCCAATCTTACTTCAAATCCCCTTTCGATACATTTGTAGACACCCGGTTCTCCCCCAGTAGTCTCAATTACACCATGTCCGAGTGCATTATCAATCTTAATGTCAGTAACACCCCCAGTTGAAACTGTAGGCGGTACTCCAGTTGTAGTAAAACTTAAATTACTGCCCTCTGTCTCGCCTACGCTATTCTTTGCGTAAGCTTTAAAATAATACTTTACTCCAGAAAGTAAACCACCAGCAGTCAAACTGAATGGTCCGTTTCCATAATTTCCTTCCTGCTTAATCGTAACTACATTTCCAGGGTCACCATCCTTGTAATATTTGAATCCCCTTTCGGTGCATTCACCCCCATAATCATCTATCTCTCCGTTTAAACTTGCCGAAGAGTTAGTAATATCTTCCGCTGGCAGAGTATTAACTCCTACAATAGATACAGGAACGTAAGTAACAACTTTCCAAGCGTAGTAGCACTTTAAAAGAGAACCTGGCGGACTCCCTTCTGAAGAGACATAAAGCTTGAAAAAGTCCTCTACATCGACATCATCAACAGTTAACGGATTACCCGTAACCGGATGCACGTCATAAGAGAATTCAGGAGTTTTTGTTTCTCCATCAGAAAGAGACACATCAGCCTCCTGAACATCAAGATGAAACATCTGTGCTATTAAGGTAACACCAGGATCGGGTTTAACTCCCGTAAGCATGTATTGGTATTTTATATTTAGTATTTCTGTAATTCTCGAAGAAACCGCGGAAGCCAAAGTAGCAGTCTCTACTGCTAATTGACCCCACAGGGGAATTCCTCTGTAATCTTTATAACAATATGTTCCGTCGTCTGCGATCAAACCTTTCCAAGCATTAACAGAACCATCATCTTCACTATACAATATGACGCTATTCGTATTGGTTTGCCCTGTTGGTATTAACTTTTTTATTCCATCTGCCATATTAAACTAACTCCCACAAACGTAAAAACTAAGAAGCTAGAGTCGTAAATTCTATGTAAGAACCAAACCCACTCGCTTCCGGATTCCTCGCAAAAGCCCGGATATAATAAGTGGTATCTGGATCAAGTCCAGTTATATTCCTACTGAAACCCCCAGTCCCAAAAGAGCCACTTTGATATTTCTGCCAGGTGTCCGCTTGCGATAAACCATATTTAAACCCTCTTCTATCACAATTTGCGCCACCAATATTAGAAATAACCCCATTGGCAATTGCTGATGTAGAAGTAATATCTGTAATAGTCGATGTGTGCACAGTAGGCGCTAAAACAGCAGAAGTCTTATGATTCTGCCATTTACCAAAAAATACACCCTGCGAATTTTCACACCAAGCTCTATAAAAATAACTTACACCTATAACCAGTCCAGTTATTTCGTGGCTAAAATCACCCACCCCAAAGTTTCCGGTTTCAGTATATGTTGTTACAACTTGTTGGCCAATGCCCCATTGAAAACCCCTCTTGGTTATGCTACCTTTACCAACCGCATCTATAGTCGCCCATGCTGTAAAAGCAGTCACAATCTCCCCTGTTACCGGGAACTGAGTCGTAACTGTAGGAACTTTTACCAGTTTCTTACGTTCTTCGCCAATAATTATGATATGATTTTTCACTTCCTCAACGTCTTCCTCAGTTCTTATAATGTTTACTTCTCTATCCGATAACGACTTAACAGAAACCGATTCGCTTGGTTTCGGCCTAAACACAGGGTTCCCGTCTTGGTCCGGATAAAACCTATACTGGACTACCTCAGATATTAGCCGAATCGCCTCAAGATATGCAGTTCCTTTGTCAAACCATACCCTCGCAATCTCCTTCCCAGTTGGAATCACAAAATCGCTATTCGCAAGCCATACAGCCCGATCATGCAAGAGTAGAATCTCTGACTCAACTAAAATATCAGCAATTACATTTTCGACCACCTGAGCAGTAAAATAATATACGATTAAATTATTAACTCCTGAATAATAAGGGATTATGCCTCTCAATAACATAAACATGTTCGTCGTCCAATCATAAGTCCAATCAGAATTTCTACTGATTTCTTTTAATCTTGAACCATCATAAGGATAAATCGAATCTAAAAATACACGATAAATACCTGTACAATCAGAAGGCATCGCAAACTCATCTACTTGGTCACTTGTATTAAATGCCGTTTGTGAACCCCAATATTCCTGCTTCAAATTATTCTCAATCAACATCCCCATAAAACACTTGCCAGTAATGATGCCAAGGTGCTTACCACCCTCTTTAATAAACTCCACATGATCGATTCTGCCGGTAATCCATTTCCAATGATACTTAGTTCCACTTACTTTAATTCCAGCATATATCCTAATCTTTCTACCTTGACGTAGCCAATTATAGTACGCAGCTCCACCGGCTTGCCAGGAATATTGCTTATTAGTATTCAGACAAGTGATCGTAAAACTAACGGCTGCAAGTAACATCACTTCATTAATAATGCTGCTACTGATACCTACATCTTTTAAATCCACTAATTCATGAAAATTACCCGACCCATCTATATCCACTTCCACTTTTCCGATGGTTACATTTGATCTCTCTTCAAAATTCGTCTTTGTTAAACCCTGCAAATCTTGCACACTTATACCTCCACTCCTTCAATAGTGGCTTCATAGCCAGAAGGTATCCTCCGACTCCTCCATGTGCTAAGTGTACTCCGAAATTCTATGCTATAATCTATACCAAAACTATCGTCCTCTAGTTGCAAATTTAATACGACATCCAAATCGCAGATGGCCTCCAAAGAGGTTAATTCCGCCTTAGTCAGATAAACAAATTCGAAAGAAAAAACCTTATATGAGTTGTCTGCTTTTTGAACTTTAACTTCGCCAGAACAAGTGACGTGCTCTGATTTCGGTTTTATGACATCGTGATTTACATTCACATATCGAAATAAGGTCTCTGAACCCAGAGGACCTATATAAATATCCAATTTTTAACCCCTCCCAAAAATCAAACCCATGTTTCCGGCTTTACGTTTGACCACATCGAGGATCATGTCCCCAGCCTCATTCACGGTTTTCCAATCAAGATACTTAGTATTTATCACAACTGAGCCAGGGCCAAAAGAAATATTCGCGGGCACTGACCCCACTATTCCACCAGCAGCAAATCTTGGCGGGTTAGGGGTGGGTGAACCCTCTCCGATGGCTTTAATTAAACCCCCAGTCACCATTCCCGTTCTCCTAATAAAATCAACCATCCCCTTTTTAATAAGATACTCTCCCGGGGTGGCCATTATGGGAACATTATCGGTTCCCGCAGCCCCACCACCAGCTAAATATTTGATGGCTTTTGTAAAAGGTTGGACCAAACCGCCTCTCCTCATAGCCACTAATGTTACACCTGCAGCAGCCTCACTCTGACTTAAAATATGTTCAGACCTAAACCCAATTATATTTCCTTCAGCATCTACTACTTTAAATAATTCCCTCTTTGCCTCAGCTGCAGCAGCTTTCTTTGCCGCATCTTCAACACCCTCATAACCTGTTTCTAATTTCTTGAGATTTTCAATCTCCTCATCTCGTTTCCTAATTAGATCATCGATAGCCTCGCCTGCTTCTTTGCGGCGCTCAATTGATTCGTTTAAAGTCTCTATCTCCTTCTCAGATCTGGCCATAGCAAGCTCATAAATTGAGGCTTTTTCCTTTTCAAAGGCTGCATTGATTTTAGCTATCGCATCTTCCTCTTTTTGAGCAGACAGCATCGCCTGTTCTGCTGTTTTAATATATTCTGCTCTCCTTTCCTCTAAATCCTTGATTGTGATCTCGAACTGAGTATGAGTCAGTTTGAACATTTTCTTCTCAATCTCTTCCATATTTCTTAGATGTTCTTCTCTCTCCGAGGACTCCGCAATAATATGTTGAAGCATAACCTGACGATACTCATCGATCTGTTCCATAGTCATCAAGCCAGTCTCCAAATGAGCAAGCATAGCGATAGTCTCTCGGTCTAAATCGTCTATCTTCCTTTGAGTTGCTGTCCTGTCGATATCAGACATCCGTTGGCGTATAGCCATGTAATCTTCTTGTTGTTCAGAAAGTTCTTTTCCTTGCATAATCGAATTGAAAATAGCTGCATCAAGGTCTTCAAAAGACGGAATAACTTCTTCTTTTACTAATCGGCTTCCTTCAGACATAAGTTCATAATATTCCCGATGGGCCTCTCCCAATTTATATATTTGTCCTCTTACTCTTTCTAATACTGATGGAGCTAATTTATGATTCTCCAGCCAATATTTTACTTCCTCCGTAGTCAAATTGTAGGCTTTTCGTAATTTAGAGATCGCATCTGCTTGAGCTCCAATAACTGCTATTTCTGCTTCTAAAATCCGTTCACTTTCTGCTATAGCTTTTACCCATTCGTTGGAAACATATAAAGTAAGTGCCGTTATTCCGGCAAGGGCCAATCCCAATCCGGCAGCAGTTAATCCAAGAGAAGCTGCCCAAAGTGCAAATCCTGCCGAAATAGTTTTGAGAAGAACGCCGATTGCCGGAAGGGTAACAACTAAACCTGGCATCATCATCATGATTACTCCAAAAGGAATTAGAAATAATCCAAGTCCTGTTGTAAGTTGTGCAATAGTAGCAGTTAATGGGGCGTTCGCCTTGACCCATTCCCCCATTGATTTGATAGTTTCCGTTAGCCGCTCTTGTAGAACGTCCATCATAGGATCCAAAGCATCGCCTATCAGAATCAATAAATTCTCGGTTACATTCTTTGTTGTCGTGTTTAAAGCTTCTCCGGTTTCAGCCCAATCCTTAAATGCATCATCTGCCATTCCAGTTTTTTGAGCAACCGAAATAATTGTGTCTTTGAGAATTTTCATTCCCTCGGCAGTTAATTTGGAGACTCCCAAAATTGCTTGCTTCCTACCAAATAATTCTCCTAATTTTTCTGAGCTTCCGCCAGTAGCCTCATCAAGTCTTCTCAAGACCTCCACGAAACCTAATTCCTCAATGGCTGCTTCGGCAGTTGCAAACCCCATCTCTTTGATTGTTGTGCTCATCTGTTCAGTCGGCTTCATTAATCCCGTAAAGACACCCTCAAGCTCAGTTGCAGCCTCGGCCGTGCTTCCCGCGGTCTTTGTAATAACTGCCATAGAGGCACCCATTTCGTCTTGAGAAATCTTCAACTGAGCCGACATCGTAGCTAGGCTACCGATAATGGGAATCAGTTCACCAACGGTAGTTTGCCCTTCCTTTTCTATGGCGAACATTAGGTCAGCAGCTTCGGAGACATCCTCAATTTGCCCTTCATACCCAGCCATCACTTTTGTAAGACCCTTTACGACCTCCGACTGGTTCATATGAGCAGCAGCAGCCGTCTGAGCCGCCACCGTCAAGGTATTTACAGCTTCGAGAGGTTCCTTTATTCCGGCGGAGACAATCTGGTAATAGCCCCGGGTTAATTCAGTCAAGCTGCCTAATATGGGTGGTAATTCCTTCATCCGGGCTTCGATGCTCTCGAGGGATTCGTCGGTAATCTTGCCCATATCCACAAGTGCCGATTCGTACTCGTTGAAAGATCCTCTCATTTTTTTAACTGCCAAGGCAATGACAGCCCCGGCAGCAGCCGAAACCATTCCAACTTTCCTAAACTGAGCAGAATGTTCAGTAGTAAATTTAGTAAAAGAGCGTCCCATTTCCTGGGACGCCTTTTGTGTTTCTTGTTTAATGACCCGAATATCCTTTAAGGCCTCTTCCCTATTAATAGCTATTGTGCCCATCATTTTAAAGATTTCGAAAGCCACTATAATCAACTCCTAATGTTTCTTATCCATCTCTATAATCTTCTGTGCTATCTCAAGAGACTTCTTTTTCATCGATTCTAAATCTTCAACTTTTTTTTCTCCTTCAGCTAAGCCCAAACTTCTCAACCATTCTTCGAAAGTTACCCTATGATATTTGGTTGCAATAGGTTGAAGTAAATATATTAGCCATCCTAAATAGGCTTGCTCCTTCATTCTTAAGCGATATTCTTCAACTTTTTGGCCGGAAACAACTCGAACTAGCTGAACAAATCGAGCATATGGTACGTTTCTTATTTCTTCGTCGGTCCATCCGTATCTTTCTTGGATAAGATCGAGATTTTTTTCAAAAATTCCTTTGAAACCGGCATCTTTATCAACTCGGCCAATTTGGTAAAAAAAGCCTTCACATCTATATGATTTATTAGAGCTTTTATTATATCCACTTCAGAGCCCATCGGGAACAAATCCGGGTTCCTTATCTCTTCCGGTTTGACCCCGAGCAAGCTTGCGAATAGATCTAGGATTTCCTTAGATGCGAAAGGGAATCCGACAATCAGCAATCCGATCGCGGCCTCTGGGGTCATTTCCAAATTAACGATTTCCTTCCCGATCCCCGCTGCACCAATGCCTATGATCCGGGCAAGCTTAAAGGTATCGGCTATCCCGAGACGTCTCATCTTATA
>JAUXAH010000229.1 GCA_030614945.1 Phycisphaerae bacterium | reverse complement strand
GAGGGAACGCGCCATGTCGCGGCCCGATGGGTCAAAGTCTCCAAAGTAGAGGATGGTGGTGGGGACAGGCCAGCGACCGTAGCGGGCGGCAGCCTCGTGGATGGAGGACCAGCCATCGTAGCCCCGGCCGACGTTCAGGGTGACGCCGAACGGCTCGAGGATGTCCTCAAAGATGCCTGAGAGGGCGTCCTTTTCGAGCCAGACTTCCACGAGTTGGGGCTGGGTGAGCCAGACGTTTCGCCTGTACCAGGTCTTGCAGGACGTCGCGTAGTGAGCGACGTGGTGCCACATGGGGACCTTTCGGGGTCTTCGCAGGCGGTCCTCGATCCAGTGCCAGGGGATTGTGCCGTCTTGTCGGCCTGCGACCAGGGCGCGGCACACGGCCTTGTAGCGGTTGCGGGTGTTGGCGACCAGGTGAGTGGCTACCAGGTGGTAGAAGATCTGCCGCACGGTTTGGGGGCGGTACTGGGTGAGGGTGAAGTGTGCGGCATCGATGAGCAGTTGGGTCTTTCGTTGTCTGGTCATGGCGCCACCTGATCAGGGTCGGCGGTGTCGTCAGGGACGGTGTAGGCAGGGTCGTGGCGAATGGAGAGGGTCACGGTGCATTCGACGTGGTCGAGATCCGTGAGCTCACGGGCGAGTTGGGCGGCTTTCTCGTTGGCCTTGGTGATCATGCCCTTCGCAAGCAGGGCGATGAGGCTGTCGCCGGGGATGTCGATCGAGGCCCAGTACTGGCCCTGGACGTAGAGATCAGCTTTCATGGCAGGATCCTTCTAGCCTGGCGGTGGCTCGGCGTCGAGTTCAAAGAGAGTGATGACGTTGCCCAGGTGCAGCCAGAGGTTGCGGGCATCGATGGCGGCTTTCCGGATGGCGGCGGTGTAGGGTGGCGGGCACGGGGCGGAGCGGGCCAGGGCAAGGGCCGAGTCTAGGAGGTTTGGAAGCGGTCGCATGAGGTGGTCGGCGGTTTTGATCATCAGCGGCAGGGTGGATGTGTTCATGGCAAGTGTCCTTTGTCTTTCGGCGTAGGTGGCCCCTGGGTGGGTTTCGGCAGGGAAGGGGGCAGCCCCGGGGGGGCCAGGGGAGACAGGCCCTGCCGGCTGCTCCCCCAGCCCTTTATCGGGCGAAGTATGGGTAGAATGTCGATGAAGCCAGGTAAGGGTGCCTGGACCAGGATGACGGGTGGCGGCTCGGGTGGCGGCGGCGGTTTGACGAGCGGTGCTTGCCTTGGTTTCATGGCAGGGTTCCTTTCAGGAGATGAAGGAGGCAGGCGGTGGCCAGGAAGCCAAGTAGCAGGGTGGCGATGTCGCGGTAGACCTGGGTCCAAGTTTGAGGGTAGGGCCAGCACCAGGGGGGGCGCTGGGTGGGTTTGGGTTTCATGGCAGGGTTCCTTTCACGGTGAAGGGACGATCAAAATGCCGTCATTGGCGACGCCGCCGCAGTTGTAGGGGATGCTGTCGCCGCCCCCGTCGGCAAGATAGGCGTGAGCTCCGGCCTTGGGATATAGAGACAGGCCGTCGTCGGCTGAGATGAAGAGGACGGAGGCCCCGTGGTCGTAGGGGGGCGGGGTGCCGGAGACGACTTTGGCCAGGTAGAGCAGGTTGGGGTTCGGGTTGGTGAATCTGCCCTCGGCGCAGGGTTCGGCCAGGTTCACGACGTTTTGCCAGGAGGCGCAGTAGTCATGTGACGTGTAGACGTGGAAGCGGCGGAAGACGCGGACCAGGTTGGGATTAGCCGGGTGGGTTCTGATGGCTTGGTAGTAGCCCGGGCTGTCGAGGGAGGGGGAGATGGCCTCGCCTTGATCGACGCGGTCCCAGGTGTCGCCGTGGTCTTGCGATCGGTAGAGCTTGTGGAAGGCAGGATCGCAGCCGATGTAGACGACGCTTTGGTCGGCGGGATCCACGTGGATCCTGGGCCGGAAGATGCCGTGTGCGACGTCGCCAGCGTCCATGGTGGTCCAGGTAGCGCCCTGGTCGAGGGATCTCGCCAGGGTGGGGGTGTCGAACAGGCCGAGATTGATGGCCGCATAGACAACGTCGCCTTCAGCGTAGGGGCTGGTTCCCTTGTTGAATCCGGGCATGATGTTTCCGGCGCTTTCGGATCCGGTGGCGGCGATGATGAGGTGGGCGGTCCAGTGATCACCATAGTCGAGGGTGAGGAGATGCCAGTAGCTGCAAGGGGCGGGCGTGCCGCTCCAGAGCACATGGAGCATTCCGCTATGGCGGGCGTTGGGTTGGACCCAGACGATCTTGCCGGCCGCGCAGCCGGTGAGAGCGAGGGCCTCGGGCTGGGTAAGGATGGTGATAGAGTTGGCTGGGCCAAAGTCCTCGGCGTTGTACATTCGGTAGAGATGGCCGTGACAGATGACATAACGGTAGTGATCGGGGATGAAGGGATCGAGTACTGCCTGAGAGATGTCCAGCCAGGGGAGGCCGACGTTGTCTGGGACCCAGACGGGTTGGTCTTCCCCGATATCTGAGAAGGTGGTGGTCATGAACATGCCCTTGAGCTTGGACGCAAAGTAAAGGTAGGAACCGGGGGGGGCGGCGTGGATGAGGTCAACGAACTGTAGGCCTCCCTGGGTCTCCCACTCGGAAGGGGGGTTCGGAGCGTGCAGGTAGTACCAGATGCGTGATTCGCTGACGAGGTTGGTCAGGTAGAAGATGTGGCCGAGGGTATCTCCGGCTGCGGTTTGTTCCTCGACGGCGGGAGTGTCCCAAACGTACTTGTAGCCGCAGAAGATCATCTTGCCCCGGACGGTGCGGTAGATGGGGGTGCGCCCTGGCCGGGTGTAGGACCAGGACATCCAGAGGTGATCCTCTTTGTTGGTGGTGGCGCCGACGCGCAGGCTTGTGGCGGTGGGTATGTGTATGAGAGATGTGAGGGTCCATCGAGCCATGACAGGGGGGCCTTTCGACTTAGGTGGTTTCTCGCCAGAATTCGGCGACGGTGTAGACTTCGTCTGCAAAGGAGGCTGCGGTGCCAAAGCCTGTGTTGGCGAAGGTGGCGGTGCAGCGATGTTGGACCTCCAGGGTTTTCTCGGCGGCCAGAGTGAAGCGGCCAACGATGAAGGAGCGAGACATGATGCGATCGGCGTCGTAGGCCCGTTCGGTGGTGCCCTGGAGGACCAAGGCGGCGTCGCCGGGGATGTAGAGGCGGGCCTGGTGGCAGCCGATGCGGTAGGCCGGGCAAGAGATCATGGCGCGGTAGGTGCCGGCCGGCAGAGTGAACTGGTTGGCGGCCAGGGCGCAGATGTTCTCTGGGTCGGCCTGTTCCTCGTTGAGATCACGAGTTTGCCAGGCGCTGCCGGTGAATGTGCCCCCGGCGGTGGCCTGGGGCTTGACGTCGCGCAGGCAGACATAGGCATCGTACATTTGTTCCTCCGGGGGCGGCGGGGCCGCCGGGGTTTTGGTGTGCAGGTGGCCGTAGACGCCGGAGATGTAGAGGTCCCGAGCTGTCCTGGGTTGATCGTTGGCCTCCTGTTGGAAGGCTTGGAGGGCCAGGGGAGCGAGCAGGCGAAAGTTTGAGCTGATCTGGCCAAAAAGGGTGGCGGCGGCTTTGGTGGCGGTGGTGCGTTTGGATGGCGGCGTGTAGGGCCAGGAGCGTACGCAGGGGAGTCCCTTCCACAAGTAGAAGTCAAGGACTCCCTTGAGGCCGCGTATGATTTCAATGGAGGGCAGGGCATCGAGTCTTGCCATTCTCAGGCGATGGCCTGTTGGCCTCGGACGGCGGCAGAGTTGAAGATCATGCCGTCGCTGGTGCGGGTGTAGGTGACCCAGCAGGCCCATTGGAAGTCTACAGTGGTTTCTGTGACTGGGATGGTGATGACCAGGGCGGGCGGCAGAACCCAGTTGACGTAGGTGGCACGTACCAGGACTGGGCTGGGATCTCCGTCCTCGACGGCGGCGCCCTCGTAGCTGTCAAGGACGTAGCCCACGGGAGGGATGGGAGCCACGACGGTAAGCTGGATGGAGCCCGCGGGCACCTCGGCGGATGTCACGGACGCGGGCGGAATGGCCTGGCCGCCAGCGACGGACATGACCAGGTTGTCGAGGTCGGCTTCACCCTGAAGGACGGCGACGTTCTCCTGGATGTGCTTGTTGCGAGCGGTCAAGGGTAGGCCGCGGACGGCGCGGGTGAAGGGTAGGCGAGCGTTTTGGGGCATTCGTTTCCACATCTCGTTGAGAGTGGAGAAGACGCC
>JAUXAH010000631.1 GCA_030614945.1 Phycisphaerae bacterium | reverse complement strand
TTGGCCTCCCTCTAAATTTTTCTAATGGGCTTGCATATGTAAGTATTGAAACCAAGAATGGCGTGAAGGATGGCTATATCGACAAGACAGGCAAGTTTGTTTGGGGACCTGAATAGTGATTGAGTCGGTACATACAAAGATGTTCCTGCATCACTACAGAAATAGTTAATACGAGATTTTTCAGGAGAGATTAGAAAATGATTGGTTGTCATATTGGACGTATTTTTCAGGTAACGATTGCCGGCGGCTCTTACCAGGACGGCTTGACCGCCATCGTACAGGGCGTCCCGCCCGCAATGTATCTTACCGAGCAGGAGATTTACGGAGACCTGCTTCTTAGAAAGCCGGGCGCCGACGAATTGAGCAGCCCGCGAAAAGAGCCGGACCTGCCAATTATCTACACCGGGCTGAACGCCGCCGATACCGTCGAGGGCGCCGCAAACAAAAACCACACTAATGGGACCCCCCTCTCAATTCTGATTCCCAACCTGGACCGGCACTTCATTCATATCAAGCAGTACCAGGACACGAACCGCACGCCCCGTCCGGGCCATGCTTCCTATGCTTCGTTCATAAAGTACGGCCCCGACGACGACGCTATTGGTGCCGGGCTTTTCAGCGGGCGCTATACCTCGCCCATCGTGGCTGCCGGATACGTCGCCAAAAAAGTCCTGAGAAAATGCGGTATCGAAGTATTTTCCTACGTCAAAGAGCTGGCCTCAATCCGATGCCCCAACGTTACTGCCGACCAGGCCTTTAACTACACCTGCGAGTACAAGAAAATGCGGCGCGACCTCGACCCGTTTTACCAGGAAATTTACGTCAAGAACCGCATAACGCCGGATATGAGATTTCTCGAAAAAATCAAAATATTAGCCGGGATTGAGCAGGAAATCGACGCTATCCGCGCCAAGGCCCCAAAGCTTACGGCCGCTCAGATACACGACAAATACGGCGTGCATCCCATACTAAACTGTCCCGACCTGGACGCCGCTCAGACAATGGTTGATGAATGTAATCGGATTGCCGCCACAGGCGATTCAGCCGGCGGCGTAGTTGAAGTCGTCGCAACCGGCGTCCCCACAGGCCTCGGCGAGCCGGTCTTCTACAAGCTCGACGCCGAATTGGGCCGAATGCTCGGCATCGGCGCTGTCAAAGGCGTCGAGGTCGGCGCCGGCTTCGCCGTAAAAGATATGACCGGCAGCCAAAATAACGACCAAATGCGAGCTGAAAAAGGAAAAGTTGTCTTCCAGTCAAATAATGCCGGCGGTATTACAGGCGGCCTTTCTACCGGACAGCCCATCAT
>JAUXAH010000535.1 GCA_030614945.1 Phycisphaerae bacterium | reverse complement strand
TAAGCCTTCTGTAAAACACGCAACTTTATGTTGAATAATGACTTACAATCATTATTTTCTTGCAATCTCCTCCGTTTCGGCTATTATGTAAGTAACAAACAAAAAAGGACTTACGGCCAAAACAAAGGAGATTTTATCATGCAACATTTACAAACATCATTCTTCTACGACCTGCAGGAGCTTATTCGAACCGCTCCCCTGCTGCGAAAGTATTATCTAATCTTCCAAGCTCTTGATCTTTCAGCACTGCAGGATAGAAACCACGGTGTCGGTGCTACAGGGCACTCACGTCACGCCATGCTCAGAGCTTTCATAGTCAAACATCTCGAAGGCATCGAATCCGTTCCACTGCTGATCGATTATCTAAACTCAATTCCGCCTCTGTTGGAAATGTGTGGTTTTGAATTAGGCAATCTTCCTGATGAATCTCAGTTCTATCGCTTCTTGCAGAAAACAAAAAATTCAACTCTCAAAACCATACGCCAAAAAGCAAACCAGCTACTTATCAAAGAAAATTTTGTCACTCTTGATGAATTCATTCTCGACTCAAAACCAGTTATGGCTGCCACCAAAAACAACAACTTCAAAAACCCAAACAGAAACACTCGCGACAAAACCAAAAGGCCAAAGCGTAATCCGAGGGCAACTCTAAGCTATTACTCACATCAGCTCATCGATGGCAGGCAGAAAAATATCATCTGCTTCTGGGGATACAGAACACACACCATTGTCACCAAAGAGGGTATATGCCTGGTGGAAAAGACCCTGCCGAATAACATCACAGATGCGGAGGCTGCTTACAGCCTTATCAGAGCGCTAAAACGCAGATTTCGCTTCAAAAAAGGTGCAATATTTATCGCCGATAAGGCCTATGACATCAGAAACCTTTACACGTTTATCGCAGAAAAGATGAAATCGCATCCCTATATTCCCATCAATCCCAGAAACCAAAAAGATGATAAAATCCTTGGGCCACATGGATGTCCTGTTTGCGATGCCAGCCTTGAGATGAAGTCCGTCGGCAGATGGACTGAAGGAAATCGCGAAAGAGTCAAATTCCGCTGCCCTGTAAAGACAAGTAAAAAGTTAGCCTCTAAATTCGGTAATGCTTGCCCAGCCAACCATCCATCATTTAATACCGGAAAATGCTATGGCTGCACAAAGTATATTGATGTCACTGATGACGCCCGCGCAAGAGTGCCAAGGGACAGCAAAGAGTTCAAAGAAACCTTCAAAGACCGGCAAATCATCGAGCAATACTTCTCCCGCCTTGGTGACAGAGAAGTTGAGCAGACCTCTCATTATTCACTTACTGCTATAAGCAATCAAATGACGATTGCTCATCTTAGTGCCAGCCTGATTGCCGTAGCTGCTGCTATAATCCTGAAACAGCCCGACAAAATCCGTTGCTATCGAACATTTGCGCGATTACCGAGAACCGGCTGAAGTCTTCCACTTAGTGCCGAAAGATTAACTTTTCAAAGAGCTAAGGCAAAGCTGCCGGCAATGCTCTGTCTAAAATTGGCTTTTTGAGCCTTAAATTCTCTTAAAACCACCTTCTTGTTATCAAAAAGTCGGTTACAATAACGAAGCTCACTCTCAATCCCATCCACTTCTAAAAACGCTGCTCATTTTGCAGAAGTCTTAAA
>JAUXAH010000396.1 GCA_030614945.1 Phycisphaerae bacterium | reverse complement strand
GAACTGATAGGTATCTGATGTATTCTCATTCTCGCTTGTGTCATCTGCCCATATGAAGTAGTCATACGTTCCAACTTCGGTATATGTTGCATTGTAGTAATACGTATCAGTACCGGGCACATTGATCATTTCCTCAGCAGGGAATACTGGACTTGTAATATTCACGGTTACCGTATCCACAGCAATGTCATCGGTCACAGTAGCAGTAATGTTCACGTATCCGCCAGATGTCTGTATCGATGGGGTTGCCTGCACATCTGTTATCTCCGGGGGGGTTGTATCAGGTTGCCCAAAGCAGTAAAGGTTGCAATCCTTAGAACCGATGAATACCTTTCCGTCAGCTACGGCTGGAGATGAGCCCACATCATCAGCAGTAAGATGTTGCCAGATAATCGCGCCAGTTGATTCGTCCAAGCAGTAAACAGTGTTATCATAAGAACCAAAGTATACCTTCCCATCGGCTACAGCTGGAGAGGAGAGCACACCACCAGAACCAGCAGGACGGCTCCAGATTTCATGGCCGTCTGATGCATCCAAGCAGTAAAGGTTGCCACTAAAAGAACCGACGAATACCTTCCCATCAGCTACAGCTGGAGATGACTGCACCATAAGACCCATAGTCGCATGTTGCCAGATAATCGCGCCAGTTAATGCGTCCAAGCAGTAAACATAGCCAAATGGTGGTTCCATAGTACCGAAAAACACCTTTCCTTCGACTACGGCTGGAGATGAGGTCACCATACCAACAGGAGTAGGATATTGCCAAATCCACGCGCCAGTTGATGCATCCAAGCAGTAAAGGTTGCAATCCTTAGAACCAAAGTACACCTTTCCGTCAGCTACAGCTGGAGATGAGTACACACCACCACCAGTAGGATAGTTCCAGATCCATGCGCCAGTTGATGCGCCCAAGCAGTAAAGGTTGCCATCATGGGAACCAACGAATACCTTCCCACCAGCCACAGCTGGAGATGAGTCCACACCACCACTAGCAGTATAGCTCCAGATTTTAAGGCCAGTTGATGCGTCCAAGCAGTAAACGTTCGAAGCACCAGAGGCAATTTGACCGGAACCGACGAATACCTTTCCATCGGCTACGGCTGGAGATGACCACACCTCATCACCTGTAGGATATTGCCAAATCCACGCGCCAGTTGATGCGTCCAAGCAGTAAAGGTTGCCATCAATAGAACCGAAGAATACCTTTCCATCAACTACGGCTGGAGATGATGCCACAGTACCACCAGTACCATATTCCCAAAGCACATTATTTGTATCTGGTGCAATGCTCGATGAATTACCAGTGTTGTTTAAATCATGATGAAACATAGGCCACCAATCACCATCGGTAGCCGTTAAAACCTCATTACTGTCAGTAAAATTCTCCTTTTCCATTCTTGATTTAATCCCATTTATGGTTCCTACTACAGGTAAAGCAGTTGCAATCAACAGCGTACAAATAATAATTCCAACTATTTTCTTTTTCATTTATTAACCTCCCTGTGTAATGCTAATGCATGTCAGGTATTTAGTTTTTATCCCTGGTTTGTCTATAAAATAATTAAATAAGAAATTATTACTTTTTATCACACATTTTTCTGGCTAAAAACACTGTTTTTCAATCCCTTTTTATCCTCCCCAAAAAACCTAAGGATTGGTTTTATAAAGCAATAATTGATATGAGATTGTAGATTGAGGGAGGAAGAATCCAATTAAGATAAATTAATATAATATTTTTTAATCGTCCTCACATCCATCAGACAAATAACGCTGTTCTCATAGTGTTAAATTTACTACAAATGATGGTTTCGATTCAATGACTCCACTTTGAAAAAGTGAAGTCTCTAAACATTGAATCGAGTGAACTCTCGGAGTTCAACTATTGGTGAATGTGATAGTAAAAGAATATCACAAGAGAGAAACATAAACTTTTACCACTTCGTGGTCGCAATAAATTGCTAAAAGTCTATTGTTCTCTCTTGCATAAAAGTTCTTTTCCTTCATAGCGCCGGCGAAGCTCGGCGTCTGGAGGAAACAGAATATGAAAAAAACAAACACCAATTGGAAGGCTGTAGAAGATATAATTACCAGGTATAAAGACCATGAAATTGATCCGAAACAACATTTCCGTTTCGGAAAACTTGAATGCTACGAGCTTGCAAAAGTCCGTACAACGCGACATGCGAAATACAATATCAACTATCACTTTGTCTGGATCCCAAAGACACGATCAAAAGTGCTTCAAGAACGAGTTGCACGCATAGTGAGAAACGTAGCGATACATGTCTGTAAGAGAAATGGTTGGACACCACTTGCAATGGAGATCATGCCTGAACACATTCACCTATTTCTTAGTGCACCACCGAAATGGGCACCTGCAGACATCATC
>JAUXAH010000720.1 GCA_030614945.1 Phycisphaerae bacterium | reverse complement strand
ATTGAGCCGGAGATTACTAAGCCAGCCCCTCCGAGGGGTTGGCCTAAGCCGGAGTTTCCTGAACTGGAGGAGCCGAAGGAACGGATTAAGCCCGAACAGGATATGCTGGAGATAATTGCACCACGGGCGAAGGGGCAGCAGTCGGAGAATAGATTGGTCATAGCTTCGGCAGAGATGATAACGGATAAGGAACTTGCCAAAGCAGCTTTGCCGATAGGTTTTGAACCGTCAGCCGATGGCGGGCCCCGCCCCTCGGAGGGGCTGGGCGGGCAAGGCCGGAGGGACATCAAAGACGTGCTGGATGTACTGAAATCATCCATCAAGCTGGCTGGGCAAAAGACGATAGATAAGCCAACAGATACAGGTGAGCCAACGGATAGAGGTGAGCCAACAGATGAGGAGAAGAGGGGCCGTATCGAGTGGATTTTTCGGGACGGCCAATGGGTGCCGGTCCAGGTCGGTCGGCCGGAGCCGCCGGAGCCGGTGATTAAGGTCGAGCCGGAGAAAGTAACCGAGCCCCTCAAGCAGAAAGTGCCGGCGGATTTCGACTGGGACCAGATAGGAACCGGAGGAGTGCAGACGCGAGTTATAAAGATTCCAGCCGACAGACTTGCCGCAGGCGACCCCAGGTATAATGTTGTGATAAGGCCCGGTGATAGTATTCAGGTGCCTGTTGATATTATCGGTGAATTCTGTATTATGGGTAATGTCAACTTTCAAGGGTATATTCCTGTTACAGGCCGACCGATGACCTTGAAGATGGCTATAGCCGCGGCGGGCGGCCTGGGACCTCTGGCGTGGCCAAAACGCTGTGAGGTGGTAAGGAGAATCGGAAAGAAGAAGGAAGAAATCGTCATGGTGGATTTGGATAAAATTGCACGAGGAGAACAACCGGATTTCTTTATTAAGCCGAACGATTTAATCAATGTCGGCACACATCCAACCTCCAGGTGGCGTGCGGTCTTGAGAAATGCGTTCAGGGCAACTTACGGATTCGGTTTTGTTTATGACCGTAAT
>JAUXAH010000254.1 GCA_030614945.1 Phycisphaerae bacterium | reverse complement strand
CTCCTGACAATATCGTTAAACGTTACGTAAAGAAAAAACCCTCCTATAAGCACCCAGCCGGCATAAGCTACAACCCCTTGCATTCGCTCACTCAACGCCGAACCTTTGATTTTTTCAACCAACAAAAGCACAATCAACCCTCCGTCAAGAGGCGGCAAAGGCAAAAAGTTAACCACCGCTATACAGGCGCTTATCAGGCCGAGAAAGTAAACGTAGTAAACAAACGGCCGTTCAGAAACTATTGTGTAACTAACCGCAAGGATACCAACAGGCCCTATAAGTTGTTTCGGACTGACAAGCCCCCCCACAAGACGCCTTAATGTTACGTATGTTTGAGCAATAAACATAACGGTCTTTCTATAGCCCATCCCGATTGCATCAACGGGCCCGCTGGCTTGGTAAAGTCTTCTCAAATCCTCAAACGGAACAAATTCAGCAAAAGTGGACTTGACAGTAACAAACTCTCCGGCAGCACCCACCTCCAAAACAACATCGCCCGCTGTTTCCTCATCTATTCGCCAATCAATCGTGATTCGCTCACCCGGATTTCGCCCGATTTCTCTGGCAACATCGTAAAAGTTTGACACGCCGGCCCCACCGACAGCCGTTATCGCGGCCCCGCGAGGAATTTCCAAACCAACTGACCCGTCCTCGGCAGCAATAGTCTTGGCAACAACTGCGCGCTCAGCATCAAGCACAGGAATAATACCAATCAATATTCGGTCGCCACCTCGCAGACGTTTGGGCACAACGGTAACGGCAAGCTCCTCTTCAACCCCGTTGGCATCCACTCGTAATACTTTGATGGGAAGTTCTCTTTTCTCATATTCTGTGGTAACCTCACGCATCTCTTTATAAGTGGGATTTGAAACATCACCAATCGCAAGAATAATATCACCCTCTTGCAGCCCGGACTCAGTATCAACAACCTCTATCCGCAAACGCGGCACCATAGAGTAAATGTGGCTAAGGTCCGATTCGAACTTAACTTCCTTGTTTGCAGGCCTCCAATCCAGCCGAATCTGCTGCGATTCAACTAACTCGCTTTTCTTCGAAACCGGGTCGATTCTTTCGGCCGATAGTGTTACCGTCGGAACAAGAGCGTCGGAAACTTTATCCTCCAACTCCCAGTGCGTTTGCACGTCCCTGCCATCAACGGACTTGATTCGGTCGCCGGGACGCAGACCCGTTCTTTTAAGTAACCCCTCGGCATTGCGAACCTTGGCAATAGTCAAACTCTGCGGCGGCAAAATGCCAAAAACCTTCATCGGCATCCCCGGCAGCTGCTCGGCCACAAGCGAAAAATCTTCCTCGGAGCCGTCCTCATGCCTTACTCTTAACGCAACCGCTTCGTTTACACCCGACAAAGCCGCCGATAACCCGATATTGCTAAAGTCAAGACCGTCACGCTTGCCTGCTACTTCAATTATTTCATCTCCCGCCTTTAGACCCGCATGCGACGCCGGCGAATCCGGAATCACGCCGCCAACAACAGGGGCCGTCAGTCTTATCCCGACAAGAAAAACTATCATAAAAACAGCAACGGCACTGACGGCGTTAAAAACAACCCCGGCTGTTATAACAATCATACGAACACCAACCGGCTTGTTGGCAAATGAACGGGGGTCGTCGCTGGCCTTGACCGAGCCGACGTCCTCTTGCCCGAGCATCTTGTTAAAGCCCCCGAACGGAATAAGACCGATACAATATTCCGTCTCGCCCGCCCCGTTAGAAGTCCCTTCTGGTAATGCAGTCTTACTTCTAACGGGGCCCGTCTTGGCTTTGCTGACGATAGTAAAACTCAACCGCCCATCGCCAGACTCGTCATCTTCTTTCGGGAAAAACCTCGGCAAAATACGAACACGATAGCCACCCTCAATCCTTCGAACGCCGACCAGAGTAGGTGGAAATCCGATTGAAAATGCCTCAACCTTTATCCCCGACAGCTTGCAAACAATGAAATGACCGAATTCGTGAACAAAAACAACCGCCCCAAACCCAAGCACAACCAGCAGTACATTGCCAAAAGCACCGATGTTTCGCACAATTAAGTAAATAACTGCGACAAAGGCAATAAACCACAGGAACCGACGAAAATTCTTACCGGCTTCCCATTTTCCGACGTATTGCAGCGCCCTCTTCAACGAACCTTCTCGTTTAGACATTCAATAACCTCTCTTATCAAACTAAAAAACTAAAGCTAAAAAACCATCCACTAATAAAATCCGAATGCCGAATATCAAAAACTCGAAACAATCTCAAAAATCGAGTTTCAAATGTCCCAAGCCTTGAGTTTTGAATTTCGTATTTTGGTCATTCGAACTTGTTTCGTGCTTCGGATTTCGTATTTCGGATTTCGTATTTCATCTTTCACTTTACGCTATGGTTTTACGCTTTTAACTTTTTGCTTTAAGCTATTTTTTACCTCTCTTCTCGCCCAGGCGTCTGCCTCAAGAAGCTCCTCAAGGGACACACGCCTCTTTACATTATGTTTGTTCAGACAATGTTCAATAACTTCGACTATATTAACAAATTTAATTCTACCAGCCAAGAACTCTTGCACCGCCGCCTCGTTCGCAGCGTTAAAGACAACCGCAGCCGTCCCGCCTGTACGGGCAACCTCAAAACCCAATGACAGCACGCGAAACGTCTCCAAATTAGGCCTCTCAAACGTAAGTTTCCCTAATTCATCGAGCTGCAGATGCTTGGCAATCCCGGCAACACGCGCAGGATACGTTAAAGCATACTGGATTGGAAGACACATATCGGGCGCACCGAGCTGCGCTATTACCGAGCCGTCCACAAATTCGACAAGTGAATGAACTATTGATTCCGGATGAATCAAAACCTCTATTTTTTCAACCGGCATATCAAAAAGCCAATGGGCCTCGATTACTTCAAGTGCCTTGTTCATCATAGTCGCCGAGTCAACGGTGATTTTCGGCCCCATGTCCCAAACGGGATGCGAAAGGGCCTGCTGGCGCGTTACCTTCTGGATGTCCTCAACACTGGCCTCTCTAAACGGCCCGCCGGATGCCGTTAAAATGATTTTACTGACTTCCTCAGCCGAACCCGACTGCATGGCCTGGAAAATCGCCGAATGCTCACTATCCACCGGCAAAATCGTGCTGTCATTTTCCTTCGCAATCTCCATAAGCAGTTCGCCCGCAATAACAAGCGGCTCTTTGTTCGCGATTGCAAGCGTTTTGCCTTTCTGCGCAGCCGCAAGCACCGCAGGCAGACCCGCCGCTCCAACAACTGCGGTGAGGACAATATCTACCTCGTCAAGTTGCGCAATCTCTGTCAAACCATCCGGCCCGGCCAAAATCTCAACATCCAGACCACCTATCAATTCGCGAAGCGACCCTGCATAATCAGCGTTTGTGATAGCGACAAATTTCGGCTTGTACCGCCTCGCCTGCTCAGCTAACAGCTCAACATTGCTGTGAGCACTCAATGCAACAATCTCATATTTCGTTTTCTCCTTTTCGAGCCACGAGCCACGAGCGACGAGCGACGAATTAAGCGCCTCGATTACCCACAGCGCCTTTTTACCAATCGACCCTGTCGAACCTAAAATGGCAATATGCCTTACCATAAATGTTTATTCCTCAACTCGTCATTCCAAGCGATGCTCTTTATGTCATCCCAGGTATGCCTCACCAAATACAACACACGCAAT
>JAUXAH010000305.1 GCA_030614945.1 Phycisphaerae bacterium | reverse complement strand
GATACCCTGACCAGCCGGAAAGTCGATTCGGTCGATACAACCGCTGGCCTGGCAAAAGTGCTTCTCGAAGACGGCGAGGCAATCGACGCCGAAAAGGTACTCGTCTCGGTTGGCCGAAGACCGGTTGTTGACAATGAAACCGTCGAAGCCCTTAATCTGCAAATGTCCGGCGATGCAATTGCAGTCAACGAAAAAATGGAAACCAACGTCCCCGGCGTCTATGCAATCGGCGATGCCGTGGGGACAACCTTTTTAGCTCACGGCGCCTTTGCCGAGGCCGAAGTGGCAGCGGCCAACGCCACAGGCGGCGATGAAAGAATAGCCGACTACTCGCTTATACCGCGTGCCGTCTATACATTTCCGGAAATCGCATCCGTCGGCAAAACCGAACAAATTTGCAAAAACGAGGGACTTGATGTCTCCGTAGGAAAGTCGTTTTTCAAAGCCAACGGCCGAAGCGTCGCACATAACGAAACCGTCGGCCAGGTAAGGGTTGTAAAGGACAACGCAACGAACAGAATCATCGGCGTTACAATGGTCGGCGCAACGGCAACCGAGCTGATTGCCGCAGCAGGCCTGTTAATTGGCAATCGGCAATTGGAAATTGGAAATTGGAAATCAATGTTCCCGCACCCGACCGTTTCAGAGGTGCTTAAGGAAGCCGCCGAAGACGCCTTTAACCTGAGCTTGCACAACCCGCCAAAAACGTAAGAACAGAGGCAGATTTGTCATTGCGAGCATCGCGAAGCGATGCGTGGCAATCTCATTCGTTACGCTATGTCATTCCCGCGAAATCGAAGATCCGGCTTTAGACGGAGCAGGAATCCATCTTTAATTTTGCTTTGTGCCTTTGGGGCCGACTACCCGGCTATATAATCACTGTTGTTCCATATCGGCGAGAACCTCTTCTATCAGTGGCTCAAGCTTGGGGATACGTACTTTGACAGTTAAACGCGGCAGTCGCGTTTCATATATAAATAACCTCATTTAATATCGTGCCTCTAAATTCCGGCCTTAACGCTTTTACGGAAACAAGATCAATTTTAGCTCCCGTCTGCTCCGCCAGATATCTTTCCAGTGCCACAAAATCCAGCAAGTCTATGCTCCCGGAAAATTCCACCAAAACATCGACATCACTGGACCTGCGAGCCTGCCTCCTGACAGATGAACCGAAAATC
The DNA here is from genome assembly GCA_030614945.1 of Phycisphaerae bacterium. Next base: position 1,945 of record JAUXAH010000305.1, on the reverse strand, counting down.
CCAAGACGTTTGACTTTGAATTTGCGACTGAGCATCGGCTTGAGTTTTTTCAGGTTCTCTTCCAGGGAACCGAGACTACCTTTACCTGAAGTTTTTGCTTTACTACGCACTTTTTCATATCCCTTATAAAACCGGTTGGTAAGTACACAACCGTCCCTATTTCCCTAAATCATTCAAGGACACATTATACCGAAAGCGGGTGGGAGAGTAAAGCCCTTTTTCTTTGCCGGCCAACCTTGTACCTGCACAAGCGGGTATCCACGTCTATAAATAATCCGTGCAATCTGCGCAAGCCGCCAGTAAAATAAAATCTGCGAAATCTCTTTCGAAGGAACCAAATACTACGAGCTATGAACTACGAACTAAAATCAGTAAAGTCTGTGGCTGAAAAAACTAAAAGCCGTTCGTTACGCATTGTGGATTGTGGACTTTCCGACTACCGAGAGGTTCTGCAGCTACAGCACGAATTGCGTGAAAAAAGACGCCGGGGCGAAATACCGAATACTGTCTTAATCGTTGAGCACCCGGCAGTTATTACTCTCGGTGCCCGGCAAAGCGCCAACAAACTGCTGACCAGCCGAGAATATTTGGCACAGAAGCAAATCGACATAGTTGATATCCGCAGAGGCGGCGGCACAACAGCACACAATCCGGGTCAGTTGGTTTTTTATCCGATTTTGCACTTGCAGGATTTGGACCTCGGCATCAGCGAATATATCAGAGAACTGGAAGCGATAGGCGCAGAACTGCTGCAGCAATTGGGCGTCAGGAGCCGGAGACAAAAGGGCTTTCCCGGCTTATGGGTCGGCGGTAAAAAAATTGCGTCTATCGGCGCACGCGTATCAAAATTTGTAACCTATCACGGTATGGCAATAAACATTCAAAATGACCTGAGTATTTTCGATTTTATAGTACCGTGCGGACTGGATGACGTAGAAATGACATCGGTATTAAAAGAGACCGGCAAACGCTACTCAATGAGTTCGGTAAAGCAAAAATTGTCCCAATTACTCATAAGGCACTTCTGGTGAAGCTAAACACGAAAAACGAGAGACGAGTCCCGCCCCTCCGAGGAGCGGGACGAGCGACGAGCGACGAGCCACGAAAACTGCCCCCCTGGCTGCGAAGGCCTTTACCAGCCGGCGAGACCTACAACCGCACTGATAATGTATTAAGCTCTCTGGGCCTGGAGACAATATGCAATAATGCAAACTGTCCCAATCGTGGCGAATGCTGGTCGAGAGGCACGGCTACGGTCTTGATTTTGGGCAATGTCTGCACGCGAAGTTGCAAATTTTGCTCGGTAGCTACAGGCAAACCCACCCCGCCGGACCCCACCGAGCCGGCCCGAATAGCTGAAATGGCAAAGCAAATGGGCCTCAAATACCTCGTAATTACCAGTGTCAACCGCGATGATTTGCCTGATGGCGGCGCCGCTCATTTTCGCGATTGCATTAACGAAGTAAGGCAGCAGTGCCCCGATATTCACCCCGTTAGAAATTCACAAACCGATAAGAATACGGCGAGAAGGGAGAAGATTTCTAACGGGGTAAAATTTGAAATACTGACCCCCGACTTTCGCAACTGCCAGGCCCGGGCCCTAAAAATTCTCCGCGATGCCTTACCCTTCGTATTCGCTCACAATATCGAAACGGTTCCATCTCTGTACCCGGTTGTTAGAGTTGGCGGAAACTATCAACGCTCCTTGAACTTGCTTAAAATGGCCGGGGAGACCCTTCGCGGAGTTTATCCTCGAGCGAAGCGAAGGGCTCAGGGTGACAGTTTTGAGATAGTTACCAAATCCTCAATTATGCTCGGATTGGGAGAAACCGACGCTGAGGTCGAGCAGGTCCTGATAGATTTGCGCAATGTGGGCTGTGATAGAATCACAATCGGCCAATATCTAAAACCATCGAAAAATTCGCTTGAAGTTGTCGAATACGTA
>JAUXAH010000381.1 GCA_030614945.1 Phycisphaerae bacterium | reverse complement strand
CGATGTGACGCTGAGGCGCAAGCTAGCTGACTTCAAGGTCGAGGTCGACCGCGAGGTTCTGACCGTTGACGAGTCATCTTGGGAGGGCAAGATCCTCGCACGAGGCTTGGATGGTTTCTTCAACGAACCTCAAGGCGCTGGTAAAATCATGGGCGAACTTGTCCGACGCTATGGTGTGAGCGACAGCGGTGGGAACAGGACAACTGTGAATAACCGTCTCACGATGTTGGTCAGCAAGGGCATCCTCGACAGACGGCAAGAAGGTAAGCAATGGGCTTACTCCGCCACGCCCGAGTTCAGAGATAGAGTGGAGCGGGTGAAATAGATGGGGTATGAATGCAAGCGTTGCGGAGCGTATTATGAGAGTCAATTGAAGGGGAGATGCCACGTCTATCTCGAACACGGCATATCTTGGAGAAAGGCATCAAAATGGCTAAAATGGAGAGAAAAACGCCCCAGCCCAAACGGTTCAAAAGTTCGGAAATCGCTTAAAGTGCGTCAAATCAGGGATTTTGCTTATAAATGGTATTTAAAGATTTTCCCGATTTTGATGCTCAAAAGTTCAAAAAAGGCGAGGGAGGCTGAACGATGATGCCGACTTTCGACCAGATTGTCCAAAAAATCATGGCCGGCGCAGGGATCAGCCGCGACGAGGTCATGACCAATATCCGCGAGATGCAGAAAGAACTCCACGGCTTTGTGACGTGCGAGGGGGCGGCGAGCATCGTCGCGAGCAGGCTGGGGATCTCCTTGGAAGGAGCGATCGTCAATTTCACGCCTGCGGAGCCATCACGCTCGACCGAAACCGAAAATGGAGGAACTAAAATGGGCGTAAGCGACATTTACCCGCCGAGCCTGCTGAACGTGCAGACCGTGAACGACCGAGAAATGTGGGACAAGCCGCTGACGATTACCGGCCAAGAAGTGCGCGAGTTCGAGCGAGACAAGACGCGCAAGATCGTGCTGAAACTCAAAGGCGTGGACGTGGGGATCGGGCTGAACATCACGAATGCAAGAACGCTGGCGAAGGCATGGGGCGACGACTACAAGGCATGGACCGGCAAGCAGATCAAACTCGTGCGCGTGCGGGTGCTGTTCAAAGGGCAGCAGACGGACAGCATAGGCGTCGTGGCGGTGTAAACATGGGAACCGCAAGAGACTGGGGGCGCGAAAGGAGGTCGGGGTCAATCATGGCTGGCGCGCTCCCAGTCCGAATGCCCGGCACAACGCCACAAGTGCCGGGCACTTTTCTTTTGGGTGGTGGTCATGATTCCTAAGAAAACAATCTCCGGAATGTTCCCCCTTGAGAACATGAAAGAAGCGCCTTGGAACTCGAATGTGATGCAACCGGAGGAGTATGCGCGCTTGGGCGATGATATGAAGTCTGGCGGCCCTAGCGCGATTGATCCCATCCTGCTAGCGGAATACGGAGTTGTCTTTCCCGGTGTATACGTTGTAGTGGATGGCTGCCATCGCTTTAGAAAGGCGCGGGAGCTCGGCTGGAAGGAAATAAGGGGGGAGCTGAATCCCAACATCGACAGCGAAGAAAGGGCCCGAACCATCGGCTACGCCAAGAACACGGAGCGCGGCAACCAGGACCCGTACAAGCTCGCTGATTATTTTGCCTGGTTCTCAGAGACGAAGAAAATGACCCACAAGGAGATCTCCGAGCTGCACGGTATCGATCGAACCACGGTGACGAGGGTTATATCGCTCCTGAAAATCGCACCCGAAGTCAAGACGAAATTGGCAGATGTGCCATATATCACAATCAGCCATTTGGAGCCGATCGCCGCCGCGCCACACCACATCCAGCGAAAGGTGATTAAGCACATCAACAAGCGCGAGCACTCGACGGTGGCGGATGTCGCGCGCTGCACCCGCCACATAACAGAAGAGTTCGAGAGGCGCGAGAAACTCAAGAAGGCCGTGGCGACTGCCAAGTTCCCGAAGTGCCCCAAGTGCGGCAAACCCCCCGATGACTTCAGTTATGCGGGTGGGGATAGTGTCAGATGCGCTGACTTCGATCATTGGAGCCTGTCGAAAGGTCTGAAACGGGAGAAATTCACATCAACAGCATCCACAGAGCCGACTTTCCCGCAAAGCATCAAAACTGAGAGGGCAATGTCCGAGTTTGCGGTCGCGTTCAGAAAAGCGCTGGCCGGGGTTCTATCGCGCGTCGATGCGAACGGGATAGATAGCATTAACATCGATGGACGGACCAAGGACGGCAAAAAAATAAGAATCGATGTGAGTTTCTGGGACTGGCGCGTCAGCATGGACCTCGAGTCAACAGGGCAGAGGATCGATCTGAGTGTTTCTGACTGCAAGATTAAGGACCACCCCGAGATCAAGACAAGGATCAGGACTGGGGGATACATCGACTCCAAGCAGAAGCTGGCGAAGCTTGAGCGGCAGGTACAGGATTTATTTCAGAAGTTCGGGACGAAAAAGGAGAGCG
>JAUXAH010000467.1 GCA_030614945.1 Phycisphaerae bacterium | reverse complement strand
TCTCCGCCATATTGGCAACTAAAGGATTATGGAAACGGCCAGCAAATAGGCTTTGATGATAGTTATGAAGATTATATCAATAATCTCAATATAGTCTGGAACCAATGCCGCAGAGTCTTGCATAAGGGTTGTCGTTTGTGTGTGAATATCGGTGACCAATTTGCTCGCTCTGTTTACTACGGAAGATACAAAGTTATTCCTATAAGAACTGAAATCATAAAATTTTGCGAAACCACAGGTTTTGACTATATGGGAGCAATTATCTGGCAAAAAGTTACGACCTGTAATACTACCGGCGGAGCAACAATAATGGGCTCGTTCCCCTTTCCAAGAAGCGGGATTCTCAAAATTGATTATGAATTTATTCTGATTTTCAAAAAACATGGTACTCCACCAAAAGTCAGCAGAGAAATTAAAGAAAAATCGAAAATGACGATAGAAGAATGGAACCAATTTTTTACCGGCCATTGGAATATCCCAGGTGAAAAGCAAGATAAGCATCTGGCAGTGTTCCCTGAAGAGATACCCCGCCGGTTAATCAGAATGTTCAGTTTTGTAAATGACACGGTTCTTGACCCATTCCTCGGAAGCGGCACGACTTCTTTGGCCGCTAAAAAACTTGAGAGAAACTCTATTGGATATGAGATAAACACTGAATTTCTGCCGCTGATAAAGGAGAAGTTAGGGATACGCCAAAGGATGATTTTTGAGGAGGCTGATTTTGAAATAATCAGACAGAATAAAGCAGATACGGACTATAAAGAAGCAGTCAAACAATTACCTTATACTTTCAAAGACCCAGTCAAATTCGACAAAAAGGTTGACCCGCGAAAACTGCATTTTGGTTCTAAAATCAATGGCGACAGTAAAAGAAGGCAGGACTACCATTGTGTAAAAAAGGTTATCTCTCCTACCGAACTTGAACTTGATAACGGCTTGAAAATACGTCTGCTCGGAATAAAGGAAAAAACTGAAAAAAGGGCTCAGGCCATCGAATTCTTGCAGTCAAAAACAAAGGGGCAGAAAGTATTTATGAAATTCGGACAGGTTAAACACGACAGCAAAAATAATCTGTTATGTTATTTATACCTGCAGAACAAAACCTTTATTAATCGTCATCTGGTTAAAGAAGGGTTAGTATCAACTGAAACTGAAATGGATTTCAAATACAAAAAGAAATTTATGCGTACAGCAGAAACAGAGGAGGCATATCAGGGATGAAGGTCTATTCAAAAAATTTTGGCAAAAAGGAAAAAGTACTAAATTACGCCAACCAAACTTATCAATTATCTCGCCCTAACAAAGTTGGGGCTGTAATGTCCCTGATTAGAGAACGTCAGCCAAAATCTATAGAAGAATGGGAACAATGGTATTTAGCAAATGCCTATACTGCTGGCAAAAAACCTGCCAAAGTTACAAAAGACGTTCTCAAAGAGCTTGGTGAGAGATTGTATGTCAAAATTAAAGAGATAGTTATCCCTGAATGGCAGGAGGCTTTTAATCAATTGACGCTGCAGGATTGCATTGATTATATCTATAACCTAACTATCAACAGGACCTATGATGGGTTCAACAGGGAAAAATCTGTTGTAACTGATAACTTGGTAAAAGAATTTCCAGAAGTTAAGTTTGTTGAATCAGAACCAGAGCTCGACCATGCCGGCGATATTGACTACTTGGGTTATGTAGGTAATAAGGCATTTGGAATACAAATAAAACCTGTTACCGCTAAAGCAAATTTTGGCAACTATTCTCCTTCTGAGAGAATGAAAGCAAGTTTTAGGGATTTTGAACGAAAATATGGCGGTAAGGTATTCATTATTTTCAGCATTGATGATGAGATTAAAAACACCGAAGTTTTGAAAGAAATTCAAGCTGAAATCAGGAGGCTGCAAAGCTGAAGATTCTCGTTGCTACTACCAACCCTGGCAAGGTCGCTGA
>JAUXAH010000612.1 GCA_030614945.1 Phycisphaerae bacterium | reverse complement strand
CGATAGATGAAGGGGTGTACTTCGAAAAACTGATGGAAATGTTCGGATGGAAACAACAGGAATTGGCGACAAAGTTCAGGGTAAGTAAATCTTACGTATCACAGAGAATTAGCGCAGTAAGCTGGCCATCAATACTGAAAGTCCCGGTACAGGAAGGGCTATTGACATTCAGCGTGGCCAGGGAATTCGCAGGAATAAAATTTGCGGAAGAGCTGGATCGGGTTATAAAGCAGGCGGTAGAGAGCGGTGTAACGCCGGCGGTGGCTGCTAGGTGGCGTCACAACATCAACAGGGGAGATTTCAGTATGGAGGGGCTGGAAGGGCAAGGGGCCGATGTGGCAGCCAGCGGCGCCATGGCGGAGCTCTTGTATTCGTGCCAGGTCTGCGGAGGCCCGGGCCAGGAGATCGGGTACAAGATAATCAGGGCGTGCAACATTTGCCTGGGGATAATAAAAGTAGGCCAGGAAGAGGGGGTTTTCAAAAAAGGGGAATCGGAAAAGGGGGCCACCCAGGGGGAGAAGGTTTAATGGATAAGAAGGAATTATGGTGCTATTATTGCATGAGGAAGGTGCTGTACGAATGGGACAAAGTGATGGAGAGATGGGTGCATGATTGCCCGGAGATGAAGCAAAAAGCGGAGCGGAAAAACGCGAGGTAATCGAAGCGGTTTTGGGATAAGTATTTCAAGAAAAAGGAGGTAGAACAGTGAGATGGGCTTTTATGATAATAAGATGGATAAAGATAGCAATATGGACGGTGTTGGTTATTTACATTGGGTTAATGGTGGTGTTAATAGGTGGTCTGTGGGAGAAAGCGAGGGGGTAGTGATGGGGCGTTGGCAAGTGCGAAAAGGGGAGGATATCTTTGTGATAATGGTCTTTGGTGTGATGCTGTTTCTGTTGCTGGTTACGAGGTATTGTGGGTAGGATGATGGAAAGGAAAAAGAACCTGCGATTTTTCAGTGATCCGTTCATGGAAAATCGCGGGGACACGCCCGCTGCGGGCGCTGGAAAGAAGGGAACAGGCGAGGAATGCGCGGAAAAATCGAGGGGAGCAACCAAACAGTGAAAGGGCGGAGAGAAAAAAACAGAACGCGAATACGGCGAAAGAGGCCGCGAAGCGGCCGGGCTGGCGACCGCTTGCGGGCGCCGCGCCGACCGCCGCCGAAAAAGGCGGCGGATGGAGAGGAAGGGCGGGCGACCGGAAAGCCGGTGAGGTCGTGACAGACGTAAACAGGGTTCTTCATATAATGGCCGCTGTTAGGCGGCCCGGCGGCGGCGGCAGGCGGAGGTCTCCATGACGATCACTCCACGCTGGCCTAACACTCCTCTTCCTAAATACCCTCACCTGGTG
>JAUXAH010000563.1 GCA_030614945.1 Phycisphaerae bacterium | reverse complement strand
CGGTCATTTATATTTGTTTCGTGCTTCGGATTTCGAATTTCGTATTTCATTTTTTGTTTTACACTGTGGTTTTGCGTTTTTCGTTTTGTGTTTTACACTTTTTGAAAACGCTCCAGAGCTTCTTTGACGTCGGCGGGCTTGGCAAAGGCGGTAAGGCGGAAATAGCCTTCGCCGGACGGTCCAAAGCCAGCTCCCGGTGTGCCGATGACATTAGCTTTCTGCAAGAGTCGGTCGAAGAAGTCCCAGGAGTTCAGGCCATCCGGCGTCTTCATCCAGATATACGGCGCATTTACTCCGCCATAGACCTGGTAGCCGAGCTTAGTGAGCGATTCGCAAATTAACTTGGCGTTGCGCCTATAAATATCGATAATTTGGCGGGTCTGCTTTTTGCCCTCGGGTGTATAGACAGCGGCTGCGCCGACCTGTGAAATGTACGAGGCGCCGTTGAACTTGGTGCAATGCCGCCTGTTCCATAAGGGATTGACTTCGACCGCCCTGCCGTCGGAAGTTGCGGCCTTGAGCTGCTTCGGCACGACGGTAAAGGCGCACCTGACGCCGGTAAAGCCGGCGGTTTTGGAGAAACTGCGAAACTCGATTGCCACCTCTTTTGCCCCATCAACTTCATAAATTGAATGTGGAATATCCGGCTCAGTGATGAAGGCCTCGTAAGCAGCATCAAAAAGGATTACGGCTTTATTAGTTCGGGCGAAATCGACCCACTTACTTAAAACTTCTTTATCAGCTACCGTTCCTGTGGGGTTGTTCGGAAAGCAAAGGTAAATAATGTCAACGGCAGTTTCTGGCAGTTCAGGGATAAAGTTGTTCTCGGCAGTGCAGGGCATATAGACGATTTTATCATACTGGCCGTTTTCGTCGGCTTTGCCGGTTCTGCCTGCCATTACATTGCTGTCGACGTACACCGGATACGCCGGGTCGGTCACGGCAACGATGTTATCGGCGCCGAATATTTCCTGGATGTTGCCCGTGTCACACTTGGCGCCGTCGCTGATGAAGACCTCGGCTGGTTCTAAATCGACGGCGCGGGTGTTATAGTCATTTTCGATTATTGCGTCGATTAGGAAATCATAGCCCTGCTCGGGGCCATAGCCGCGGAAGCCGGCTTCGGTACCCATATCGTCAAGCGCCTTTTTCATTGCGCTGATTACCGCCGGCGCCAATGGCTGAGTAACATCACCGATGCCCAGGCTGATTATCCTTGCGTCGGGATTCTCGGCCTGGAAAGAACGTACACGTCTGCTGACTTCCGGGAACAGATAGCCCGCCTGAAGTTTCAGAAAATTTTCATTGATTGTCGCCATACTCGAACCTCGATTCTGGTAACTGGTTAAATGGTGACCGGTTAATTGGTTAACTAACTACTCACTAATCACCACTCACCAATTACCAATCACCAAAAATAGAGTGAGCAATTCTATTCGTTGCACGGCCTTGCGTCAACCCCGTTAGTTTGGTAGGGTGTGCACCGCACACCAAAAACTGCT
>JAUXAH010000134.1 GCA_030614945.1 Phycisphaerae bacterium | reverse complement strand
CCAATGACATCAAGCCATCTTGATTCGGCTTAGGAAGAGTTATTACTGTGCCCATTTTTTAATCGACTATTTTCTATTCACCATTGATTGTGTTTGGTTAAATGGTAATTAGTTAAATGTTATTTACCAATTACCAGTTACTAATTACCAGTTACCAATTACCAGTTACCAGTTACCAATTACCAGTTACCAATTACCAGTTACCAATTACCAATTACCAGTTACCAATTACCAGTTACCAGTCCGTAGGGTGTGCACTGCACACCATTAGTCTTCCTTTTCCTTTTGGAATAATGCCAGTTGCTTTAACAGAATCGACTTCGCAGCGCCTTTATCCGGCTCCCTGCTACTTTTAACTTTTCCTGATTCTTCGAAAACGCTACGGACGGCCAATCTCAATTCATTCCGGTCAAAGCATCTCAGGTGATAGTAATACACATCTTGTTCTCGTACCCTGGCTTCTAATTCCAGAGTATTCTTATCTGCGGTCATAATTATTGGGGTATTTTTGCTGATCATTTTGATAAGTGGAACCGCCTCATAGCCCTTCATCTCGGGCAGCTCCACATCCATGATGACGCAGTGAAAGTTTATAGTTTGCACCTGTTCAGCCGCCCGAGCAACAGATTCGGCTATTTCCGGCTCGTAACGTTCGCGCCCAAAACGTCCGTACTCAGAGTGAAAAAGAAGGAATAGTTCCTGTGCAGTCTTAGGGTCAGGTTCAACTATTAGTATTCTTCTAATCATATTCACAAGCTCCAATCACCTCACCACAACCAACCACAATTTGCGACTCCCCCTCGATGGGGGATTTTGCCCCGAACGATTCTAACCAATTCCGTATTTCTTCAACTTCAACCGCAGCGTTTTACGGTCTATTCCCAATGCTTCCGAGGCCTTGCCTATGTGCCCGTTTAGCGCCTCAAGTGTCCTGATAATGTGTTCCCTCTCTACATCAGTTAGGGACCTGGTCTCATCAGCATCGGAACTCGAAGGTGTTTTACTACCCAGTTCATAATACCATAAATCATCAGGCTCTATCACACCGCTTCTGGTCAATACGACTGCCCGCTCAACAACATTCTCCAGCTCTCTTACGTTTCCAGGCCAATCATATTCAGTTAATACCTTCATGGCACGTTCAGAGACAGCAGTTACGCTTTTCTCTCTCTTTTCATTATGCTTCCTCAAAAAATGATTTGCTAATAGAGGAATATCTTCTCTTCTTTCCCGTAAAGGAGGTAAAACAATCGGAACGACACTCAGGCGATAAAACAGGTCCTCTCGGAAAGTTTGCTCTTTCACGCATTTCAGCAGCTCTTTATTTGTGGCGGCAATGATGCGCACATCCACTTTGATAACCTGTGAACTTCCCACTCTCGTAATCTCTCTTTCCTGGAGCACACGAAGCAATTTCGTCTGAATATTCATGCTAATATTTCCAATCTCATCCAAGAAGACCGTCCCATCATTCGCAACTTCAAACCGCCCGTATTTGGTTTCAGTCGCTCCGGTAAAAGAACCTTTAACATACCCGAACAGCTCACTTTCAAAGAGGCTTTCCGCTAAACCTCCACAGTCTACCACTACGAATGGTTTATCCTTTCTACTACTTTGGCTGTGGATAGCCCTGGCTATGAGTTCCTTTCCCGTGCCGGTCTCCCCGGAAATGAGCACAGCGCTATCGCTTGGTGCCACTTTCCGCACCAGCTCTTCGACCTCGCGCATCGATGAACTTCTGCCGACGACTGCCTCCACCCCAAATCTGCCCTTTAACTCGGCACGGAGTAAAACATTCTCGAGAGAAAGTTTTCTCTTCTCCAACGCTCGCCTGCTTATCATCCTCAAACTGTCTGGTGTGAAAGGTTTGGGAATAAAATCATAGGCCCCCGCTTTCATGGCCTCTACGGCGGACTCTACGGTTGCATAACCGGTAATGACGACTACCACAATTTCAGGGCCCTCTTCTTTTATCTTCTTCAATACTTCCATACCGCTTAAACCGGGCATCTTCAAATCAAGGATGACAAGGTCAAACGATTCTCTCTCCAGCATAGATAGCCCCTTCGAACCATCCTCGGCTACTTCTACCCTATTTTCGTCTCGCAAGAGCGCCTGCCGGCACGAATCTCGCATGCTTTCCTCATCATCAATGACTAAAATGTTAGCTTCGCCATTCATTTACTGCTCCTTTCGTTTTAGGGGTAATCTGATAATAAAGCTGGTTCCCTTGCCCGGTTCGCTTTTCACTTCTATCGTCCCTTTGTGCCTGGCAATGATTCCGTGGCTGATAGCCAGGCCAAGCCCGGTCGCGCGGCCAACTTCCTTGGTGGTAAAGAACGGTTCAAAGACCTTGGCGCGATTCTCCGGCGGGATGCCGCAACCTGTATCGGTAAACTTGATTTCGATATACTTATTATCAGGCGCCATTCTGGTTACAACCGTCAGCTCTCCCTTTCCTTCCATGGCCTCAGCAGCGTTCAGGACGATATTCATGAACACCTGCTGCATCTGACCAACATCCATCAATACCTTTGGCAGAGAAGGACAAATGACTTTGGTTATTTTAACATTTTGGAATAATGCCTGATTTTCGACCATGCCTAATGTACGCTCTAAAGTCTCATTCACATCTGACTCCTCAACCTTGGGTTCAGTTTGACGGGAAAAATCCAGCAAGCCTTTTACGATGTCCTTGCACCGTGAAGCTTCCGTGACGGCTTTTTCCAAATTCTTACGCAGGACTTCCTTCTCTTCCAAATCCTCTAACGCCAGGTGAGTGTACATCAAAACAGCCCCAAGTGGATTGTTGATTTCATGGGCAACTCCGGCAGCCAGTTGGCCCAACGTGGCCAGCCTCTCCGATTTCATTATCTGTTGACTGGTGTATTCTTTTAACTCGTCGTCTCTTTCTTTCAGTGAAGAGGCCATAAGGTTGAATGTTTCTGCGAGTTCTGCTATCTCATCTTTCTGAGTAGTCTTAACCCGGTAATCAAGGTTGCCGCTCGCCCACTGATGAGAGGCAGATACTAAATCTCTAATCGGCCGCAATACCCCGTTAGACAGAAAACTGGAAACGATAAGAGCGATAATCATCCCGACAAGCGTTATCCCCAGGAACATTACGATAGCTTTCTTTCGCATATCCATAAATTTCTCTTCTAAAATTCCGACATAGAGCACACCAATTGTCTCTGCCTTAACATTCTTTATAGGTTCATAGGCGGCGATATACCAGTTATTCACTACAAATGCCCTGTCTATCCAGGGCAGCTCTTTTACCAGAACCTGCTCGTACACCTCTTCAGATACACGCGTTCCAATTGCCCGGCTCCCGTCTTCTCCCTCAACATTGGTTGAGATGCGCAGGTCGCCTTGAAAGATGGTCGCTGTGCCGATATCCTTTCCCTTATATTTGACTCCCAGATATACTGTGTCTTTTACCCTGTCAACAATCTCGTAGTTTCGATTAAGTAAATTGCCGCCGTATAGTACACCAACCACGCTGCCATCATAGAAAACAGGTGCGGCAGCTTTTATCATCATTCCTGAAGTCTGTTCAGTTTCCAGGGTCGGCTTTGCTTTTGGGGTAGGGATAAATTCTATATGCGCTTGGTCGGCAAGATCCAACCCTTCTTTTATGAGCTCTTCCCTCGGAACTATCACCGTCCCGGCAACTACTTCTTCCACCGACAATACCTCGCTCACCAGCTCATCCTGTGCTTGATTGTCACCGCTGACAGATGGATTTCGAGACCTGACGATGACCCGCCCAATTTTGTCCGTAAGAGTTAATACGTCCAGCGACTCCCTCTTTCTTATTTCGTCTAACTCTTTTTGGAGTCTTTCTGTATCGTTATCTAAAATAGCGTCTTTTATGAAAAACCTCAAAGCAGTGAAACGCACTATGTCTTTGATGTTGTCGGTTTCTTCCCGGTATATCTCCCGCGCAGAGTTCAGGTCGTTTTTCACTTTATCCTGAGCCTGACCGATTATGCCTGTGCCGATTAAGCGCATACCTACGAGCGTAGCAACCACGCCGCATATAATAATTACCGCCAGAAAACTTATAATCAACTTTGTCCTTAGTAAGATTTTCATAATTTTCCCTGAAAAACCGTGGAATTTGCCTAAAACACAGAACTCTTTGAAAGAGGTCCCAGACGGCAAAATCCCATTCTTTTCGTCCAGCTTAATATCTTACCAAAATTGCAACAGCACGCAAGCCGATACGTGGCGAACGCCGCTCAGCACGAACGACTTATTGTGTTGAATTCCTTTACGCTAATGCGGAACACGAGCGATAGCATACCGGTCGGATGTGAGCACAAGCCGTTCGCATCACCACCTCTCAGCAAGCTCAGACCAAATATCGAAGATCCGGCCTTCCTTGGACGGAATCAATATCGAAAGTCCGGCCGCTGAAAGTCCGGCCTTTGGACGGAACAGACGGAATAAATCGATTTTCCCTTTGACTTTTGCCTTCTTTTCAGGTATTTTTTACCCCGTGAGATAAAACACCCATGGGCGGAAATCTTCAGACGGACCGGGCGGTAGTATCGCAGCACAACTGGCAAGCAGGGTCGAGGCGAGGACGTTGGTTATTGAGAGCGTTTTTACATCATACGTTGACATCGGCAGAAAATTTTACCCTTATATGCCCGTGCGGTGGTTTGCGAGATTCAGCTACAAAACAATCGACTATATCAAGGATGTTCTCTGTCCGGTGATGATAATTCACAGCAGGAACGATGAAATTGTGCCGTTCGAGTTTGGTTGCCAGCTGTACGAGGCGGCGAATGAGCCGAAAGAGTTCGTCGAGATTTTCGGCGGCCATAACGACAGCTTTTTGGTATCGGGTGAGATTTACAGGAATGCCTGGACGAACTGGCTGAAATTCTTGAAAGAATGTAAGAGCCAGGCCGACCGCCAGCAGGCATCTTAATAGTTCATAGTTCGTAGTTCATAGTTTTTAGGGCGCTCTTCTCAAAGTTTCTTGGAGGAGACACTTTCATGCGACGAAATATGATTTTGGCAGTCCGGTTCATCATTTTTGCATCTGCCTTCGGAAAATCAGCCGCACAGAAATCAAGCTTGTCCCCCATCTCTATCGGCGGGTGAAAGGCAATACGCTCGGAACAGGGGCGTCCCCTGTTGTTCCGCAGACTTGGTATCAGCGCACGGCAGTTGCAAATGGCAAAGCCCTGGAATTCTCGTGTAGTCGAGGAATTACCGCAGTGAAAGAGGTTACCGTGAGAGCTGCCAAAAAAAATCAACTGCTGCAATACCAAGGCTTTGAACTGTCCTATGTTTTCGACTTTGTGCACTGGCAGGGCCAGCTCGTATTCGCAACGGGTAATGGACTCTATGCAAATAAGCCGGCTTCAAACGAAATTCAGTGTCTTCTGAGCGAACCTGATTTGCTTGTCTTCTGTCTATGTCCGCTCGACGAGCAGATGTATATCGGCGCCAGCAATTGGCTGTACCGGTTGGGGACCGACCTGTTTCTCGATATGTTGAAGAAGGCGAAGTGAGTAGGTCGAACATCCACATCCAGAGCAGCTCTGAAAAACCAAAGCCACCGGTCTTACATCACTGGTTTTTGCTCAAATCTGCTGTTGTCGCTGTCGCCGGACTCACAATTCTGGGTCTCGACCATTTCCTCAAAATTTCTGTAAGGCCTTGTAAATAAA
>JAUXAH010000538.1 GCA_030614945.1 Phycisphaerae bacterium | reverse complement strand
CCGATATGTTATCATATATGATAACAAAAGGAAAATGGTATGATAAAGGAGGTAAAAATGAGCGGTAAGGATGAGAGTTTTGGGAGCTATTTAAAGGAGCTCCGACTGAAGGCAGGATTTGGTTTGAGGCGGTTCGCCAATTTGATTGAGATGAAGGCCTCTAATTTGTGCGACATAGAACATAACCGGCGTCCAATGCCTAAGGAGTATCTGGAACCAGTTACCGAGGCCTTAGGTCTTGAAAAAGGCAGTTCTGATTGGGAAAAATTCTTTGAATTAGCGTGCAAGAGCGATGAACTCCCAGCGGATGTGGAGAGAATCGCCCGGCGACGATTCATACCAGCCCTGCTTCGCACCATTGACAATGTGCAATTGTCAGATGATGATGTTAGACGACTAATTGACGATATCCAAGGAGGGAAAATCCCAGCAAATGAATCCAGCTAATCACCTTCGTACTTATGATATACTAGAATTGGAGAGAATTGCTCACGAGGAGCTGAGAAAACTCCACGATATTACCATTTCGGTTGACATTGAAACAATTGTCGAAAAATTCCATAACATTGAAATTGATGTCCAGCGTGGCTTAAAAGATAATTATTACACCTGGGGTATGGTTGGTCCTGATCTTGATAAGAAAAAATTTGTTATATTGATAGATGACCAACTGCTGGACCTTGATCATCTATACAAAATATATCGAATGACCGTTGCTGAGGAGCTTGCACACGTATTGCTACATGGAGACGCTATTGAAAAAGTAAGAAATATTCAAGACTTTAAAGCACTCCAAAATCATCCAAATTGGCACGAGCATGACAGAAACGCCAAATGGCTGGCTGCTGCCCTTTTGATGCCCCCAGGATATATCTTGGATGATAGCCGCAAACTCTACAAACAACTGGTATCTACAGCAGGTTTCGGCGATCCGAAAGGGGTCAAAAAATATATCAGAAATCTACTTGCAGACAAGTATGACGTTTCGGTTTCTGCTATGAACTATCGCCTCGAGAAATGGCCTATAAAGGTTATAGATAAAATCGACGAGGCCATGCAGAACAGATTGGACTTCCTAGACTAAGCAGTAATCCTCCTGGCGTATGCAGGAATTCTTCATTCCTTAAATGCAAAAATGCAGACAGCGAATAATCAATTATTTTGTTCTTTCGAGCAGGGCGAAGGCGAGCTGTCGGAGGGTGTCGGCTTTTGTGCCGAAGGGTTTCAAGACGGCCGCCGCCTCGTCGGCGAGCTTCCTGGCCAACTGCTTTGATTTTTCAATTCCCACTATTGCGGGGTAAGTCAATTTGCCGGCCTTAGCGTCTTTGCCGGCGGTCTTGCCCAACTGCTCACTTGAAGCACACACATCAAGAATATCGTCGGCTATCTGAAAACCCAGTCCAATCTTTAAGCCATATTCACAGAGGCGCTTAAATTGATTGTCATCTGCCCCGCCGCAGATAGCTCCGCAGGCAGCGGCGCATCGGAACATCTTGGCTGTTTTGTTCGTGTGGATATACTCGATTCTCGATTCTTGATTCTCGATACTCGATGAGCGTCCGGCATCGCGCATCGAGGCTTTGATGTCAGCCATTTGTCCAGCAATCATACCAGCGGGGCCGGCGGCCTCTGCCAATTGG
>JAUXAH010000657.1 GCA_030614945.1 Phycisphaerae bacterium | reverse complement strand
GGATTTCAACGCAGTACATTGGCATTGACCCGGACAATCCTACTGTTGGTATTGTTACCGGCGACGGTGTTCGTGTCTATGCGGGCTCGGATTCGATAAGGCCGATGCAATCTACGACTCGGCAGCGAAACCTCAACTGGGGCGATAAAGTCAAGCTGCTGGGCGAAGTGAAGGACAAATATCACAAAATTGCTCCGCCGGATGGTACCTACCTCTGGGTAAGCACCCAATATACAAAGGCAGTGGGCCCGGTTGGAGAGGTACCGCCAACTGTTGTTTCCCCTCGCCCTGCTGTGGTCAGGCCCCCCGTGGTTGTCCGCACGGATATTTCCGCTGAGGCCGCTCTCAAAAAATATAACGCTCTGGAAAAACTAATCGAGGCGGAGCGAGTCAAACCAATAGCTCAGCAGAATTATGAAAATATAAAGAAAGCGCTCGCTGAAATCATCGGCAGCAAAAAGGCCGGCAAGGCTATACGCTATTCGGAGTCTGCACTAAAACTGGTAGAGCGTTATGAACTGGCTTTCAAAGTAGAGAAGGCTGTTCGACTTCAGGATGCAGAGTTACAGCGGATTCTGGAGGGGATAGATAAAGCCCGTGTCATAAAGCTGGCTGAAGTTGAAGACCTTGGCAGATTTGCAGCTGTAGGGCAGCTTAAAACTTCAAGCATTTACGGTCCTGAGCCGGAACTAAAACACTACCGGATAATTGACGATTCCGGCAAAACCATTTGTTACGCCTTACCGACCGGCTCAGCCTCGAAGATGGATTTGAGCAAACTCGTCGGCCGAAAGGTCGGCCTGGTCGGAAGAATCGAGCCGCATCCGCAAACGGCAGGCGCTCTGGTGCGATTTATAGAAACAGTTGAACTAAGGTAATCGGCTTCTAAACTAACGGGGCCCCATTTTGGCCCGCAAAATGGGGTCCCTTAAACGAGTTTCGTCCTGCGTGGGACCGCCACCGGCCTCACCGGCAAGGGGAAATCTCCATCAAGCTTCTTTCCCGGGGACTGCAACGACGTCATCGGGCGGAGCAGTTACAGGGCCTCTCTCGAAGTCTTCGGCGGTCGGCTTGCAAGTCAGGTTGTACCACGGCGAGTCTTTATTCTCCATCATGTCTTTCCACCTGATCAATTTGCCGGTGTAGGTGGCGATTCGGCCCATAATCGCAGTGAGAGTGGCTTCGGCGACATTACGGGCTTCA
>JAUXAH010000706.1 GCA_030614945.1 Phycisphaerae bacterium | reverse complement strand
CCAGTCCGGCTCAGGCACCGGTTTTGGGTCCCCGCCCGAAGCACTGCCCGGAGACCACACATTTATCGTGTGCAGCTTGCCGATTCGTTCGTTCAAAGCCAGCTCGCACGCAAAACGAAAATTCCTGTCCGACCGCTGCTGAGTCCCGAACTGAAACGCTGTCCCATAGCGCCGGCAAACCTCACGCAGCGTCTGGTCCTCAGCCACGCTCAGCCCCATCGGCTTCTCAAGATAGATGTCCTTACCCGCCCTCGCCGCCGCTAATGCAACCAGCACATGCCAGTGGTCCGTCGTCGCGATTGAGACGACATCGATGTCATCGCGCGCCATCAGTTCTCGAAAGTCCTCGTACGCTGCGCAGTCATTGTTTTGATAGCGCTTGTCCACAATATTTTTGACTTCCCTGCGTCTGGGTGCCTTAAGGTCGCAGACCGCAACCACACGGGCATCCTTTTGCGCAAGAAAGTTGCCCATCACCCCGGTGCCTTGAGGCCCTACGCCAACACAGCCGACCGTGATTCGTTCACTCGCAGCAACGTTACCCGCCCTACCCAGCACCGAAGACGAAACGACATACGGAAAACCAACCGCCCCGACTGTGGCAACCGTTGCTCGCTTCAAAAACTCACGACGTGATATTGCCTTCTTGCCCATATTTTCCTCCTGGTTATCCTTTTATAACCACTTTCCTTTGAATTCCACAGTTTTACATTTTTAGCTTTCAGTTTTACGCTGCTTACAGCCGCCACGGACTGCGCATCGGCCTTGTTAACATCCGGGTCGCCTGGGCATCGTTGATAAGTTCTTCCTTCTCAGGATTCCATCTTAGCCTGCGTCCCAGTCGCACTGCAATGTCACTTAGCTGGCACAACGTATCAGAACACACCGCTACATCGACCGGGGCTACAGTCTGTTGCCTGGTTCTCACACAGTCAAGCAAGTTCTTACTGTGATTGTCACTCACCGGCAGATGAATCTCATCAGGACCCATCGTCTCTTTTAAAAGCAATGCCGGAGAGGCGCTGATTCCCTGGCGATTGACGTGGACCC
>JAUXAH010000067.1 GCA_030614945.1 Phycisphaerae bacterium | reverse complement strand
CGCTGGACGGTAAACTGTCAACGTTTCGTGCGAATTCAGGTGGGTCAAACGGGCTTTACTTTGATAAGAAGGGCAACCTGCTGGCCTGTGAAGGAGGCGGACGGCGGTTAGTGTCCATCGACCCGAAAGGTAAAGTTACGGCGCTGGCTGATAAGTACGAGAACAAACGGTTCAACAGTCTCAACGACCTGTGGATTGACCCGAAAGGCGGTATTTACTTTACCGACCCCCGCTACGGGCGCAGAGATAACCTGGAGCAGGACGGCGAACATGTCTATTACCTCTCGCCAGACCGTAAGAAGCTGATCCGGGTAATCGATGACATGGTCAGGCCTAACGGAATAATAGGGACTCGAAACGGCAAAAAGCTTTACGTTACCGACCACGGCGGGAAGAAGACCTTTGTGTACACAATCAATAAAGACGGAACGCTGTCGAATAAAAAGTTTTTTGCTCCGGAAGGTTCTGACGGGATGACTCTAGACAATGAGGGGAACGTTTACCTGACGACAAGTGCGGTATTGGTTTACAACAAAAAGGGCGAAAAAATTGAAACGATTGAAGTCCCGGAAAGGCCTGCCAATGTCTGTTTCGGCGGCAAGGATAAACGGACGCTCTTTATCACGGCCCAAACCTCCTTCTACTCGGTGCGGATGCGGGTTAAAGGCGTATAGCAGCGAGCGAAGATTTCCAGATTTAGAACATCCTCAACTGTCTTGACATGTTCGTGCGTGCCATAATCCCGGTAATGAAGGGAGATTCCGCATCAAGTGTCAAATGACAGAAGAAATATCCTTCGCTTGCGCTTAGGATGACGGAGGGAGAGATTGGGACGCGGTGGATAAACCGCCAAATAAATTTGGGGGCTAAGCAGTTTTGAGATTGCTTCGCAATGGCGGGGCGGAGCCATCCCCAAGCTACGCTTGAGGCTGCCACCCAACCGAATAAGGAATAACGAATTATGAAGGGAGGAGACGGAGGACGGAGGACGGGGAGAGATACGAAATGCGAGATATGCCTTAAACAGTCTGCAACTGGCGCTGTGCCTGCAGCACCGCAGCGGCGTCGCCCAGAACAAGCTGCTTTATTAAACTGGCCGGAACCAGTGTGATTCCAATGCTGAAGATTTTCTCCTCAACCATCGAAGCAATTGTTCTGGCCGTTTGCAGAGAAACGTTATGCCTGGTCACCAAATCTTCGACTATTCTGGACTTGTCCCACCGACACCTGCTGTCGAATTCCTGGGCCTCAGCAAGCAGCTCGGCATCGGCCAGTTCCTGAATATCAATCGAAACAACCTCAATTCGGGAACGTTTAAGCTTGCGCTCAAAATGGTGCTCACTCAGCGCAACTGCGGCTTCTTCATACCTCGTAGCCGTCAGGGCCGCCTTAATCATGGAAAAGATCTCGCTGCTGGTTACGGCACGGCCTTTTTGTCTGCGATAAAGAAAATATGTCACCACCTCGGCAAGCTGCTCTGCAATGCATATATCCGCCTGATCAATCCTGCCAAGAGCGTTGCTGATAGTCCCTATAACCTTTGTGTGCAGGTATTCTTCGACAGTGCCGTCTGCTTTTATGACTTTAAGCTGCATCTGTATCCCCTCCTTTTTGCTTCCTTGCAAGATTTAACAACCACTATGCCTCCTGAGTCGTTGTGAGTCGAGGAGCGCTTACTCTTGCGGCCCGTTGAAAAACGTCGGCTGTCCAAGATGGTCGGCTTGCTGAATAACGTGACTGACTTCTTCAATCAATTCGCCCGCATCCTTGAAATCACGATAGACACTCGCAAAACGAATATACGCAACCTTATCGACCCGGCGAAGGTGCTTCATTACGCTTTCGCCGATAAAGGCTGATGAAACTTCTTTGTCGAAGTTCCGGAATATACTTTCTTCCACCTTGTCAGCAATTTGTCGAATCTGCTCTGCAGAGACAGGTCTCTTGTAACAAGCCTTCTGCAAACCACCAATGATTTTGTCCCTGTCATAAGGAATCCGAGATTTGTCTTTTTTCACCACGTAGAGCTTAAAGCTTTCGCCTATCTTTTCATAGGTGGTAAAACGTCTTTTGCACACCAGGCATTGACGGCGGCGTCTGATTACTCTACCGACATCGCTTGAACGCGAATCAACAACCCTATCCCGATCCTCCTTGCAAAAGGGACACCTCACAAGCCAAGCCCACCTCAAAAAATTCACGAAAAACTATTCACAGCTCACCAAGACAACACAACATCTCGCTGGTTTGCATATTCTAAGGGCAATATATAGTATGTCAAAAAAAAACTTGTGGAAGCTGCTAACCGGCCTGATTCTCAAGCTGTTAAGTTTTATTTTGGTCGCTGGCAATCTACGGCTGGATAAGCACTAATGAAAAAAGCTTAAAAAAACTCACAGCTCTTTTCGCCGGTGATTTTTTTGTAAAAAAAGCCCCTGCGCACAGGACGCAGAGGCCCAACTCGGAAAGAAACTTATACGTCCCCCCCTGCCTCGATGCATCGGGGCTACACTCAAAGTCCCCACAAACGAGAAGCGTTATTTTCAATCCTGCCTGGATGCTACTGCCGAACTATCCCCCCGGCAGGATTATATAGTTGGACTAATTGCTTTAATACATAGGCGGCCGTGCCAAACAAAGTAGGCCGACCTCACCTGCTTTATTTGCCCAACCTTAATTAAAGTATAATACAAAAAACCCAAAAGGACAAATCAAGACACCCACTTTTTTGCTTTTTATAACAGCCCGATAAAACTGTCTCGATGTTCTGTCATGTTGAACGAAGCGAAACATCCGGCCTTAGAATAATTGAGATTCTTCGGCTTCGTCTCAGAATGACAAATTGAGGACAGGAAGAGATTGCTTCGCTTCGTTCGCAATGACAATTTTTATAACAGATTCCTCGACTGCGCTTCGCTCCGCTCGGAATGACAAGAGGAAAAGGGCTCGCAATAACATCTATATTTTGGTTTTGCGCTTCTTGTTTTTCGCTTTATTGCCATCCGTTTATATTTCTTCGATTTTGGCCTCGGTTTTTAACCGGTCTACAAACTCGTTAATGGCTTTTGCCCGCATCTGCTCGGCAAGCTCACTTAATATATGGTCTTTAACTTCTTTAAGAGCGGGCACCACCCCCGGCTTCCTGTCATACAGCCGGGCTATATGAAACCCAAAGCGGGTGCGAAAAACGTCGCTTACCTCCCCCACATTCAAATTAAAAACCACGTCCTCAAACTCTTCCACCATTTGCCCCCTTGTAATATAGCCCAGGTCGCCACCATTTTCAGGACAATCGGAATACTTTTTGGCCAGCGTTTCAAAAACTGCGCCGTTTTTCAATTCATCCTGTGCTTTTGTTATCACATCACAGGCGGCCGCTTCATCCGCCTGCCAGCTTATGTATTTTACTATATGGCCCACTCTGACCTGCCCGGCAGATTTTAACTGCTCTTTATTTTCCTCATAGAATTTCAGGACGGCTTCCTGCGACGGCCCAGGGACGTCTTTGCAAACATCCTGCAACATCCGCTCAACCTTCATTTGCAACTCAATCTCTTCTTTTATTTTTTCTTCATTCTCAGCATTAAGCTCTTCGGGCAACTGCCGATCTTCATGCGGTTTTTTCAATTCCGCTAAAGCGACATCGATTTGGTTTTGCGGTATCCGGTCGTCCTTCTTTTTCGCTTCCTGATTGATTAAGACCCTTTCAATCACATTCTCTCTGGACCAATCAAGCAGCTGAGCCTCTCGTTCTTTGGTGTCCATATCCTTAAACGTTTGTTCGTAACTTGGCCTCAATCGCTCAGCTTCCTGCTGTATTACGGAATCTTCAATTTTTTCACCATTCACAACCAAAGTCATATCTCGTACCTCGTGGTTCGTGGTTTGATTCAGAGTTCACGCTTGCCGGGCTTTGCATAGCAGTCGGGGTCCTGTGCCAACTTTTCTCTGGCTTCCTGTGTCATCATCTCAAAAGCCGGGTGATTGCTATTCCAGGCCCGCTCGGTAAACGGGCTTTTGCGCATTTTTTCCACTTCGGCGGCGGCCTCTGCAAAGTAGCTACCGTAGATATGCAGCGAATCGCTTATATCGACATACCTGCCCACTGTTACCGGCTGATTTATTTTCTTAGATATTCCCTCGGCAATTATCCTCTGAAGGGAGGTTATGGCATAGACATTCATAAACCACGCTTTGTAAAGGTCTCTGCTGCGCCAGTGGGTATTCATATTAAGTGCCAGTTGTCCGGCCACCAACCGGCACCATATTCTCTGAAGGCAGGGCGGGTCATCCGTCTGTGGGTCAGCCGTCGGCATCCAGGTTATTGCTTGAGCTCTGCGGCTGTGCCCTGCCTGCGAGAGGTAATCGATAATATACTGAATCTGGTCGACTTTCCTGAAAGGCTTTGGCGCATCAGCGCGGCGTATATTTTCCACCGGACAGTATGCAAATAACCGTTCGTGATATGTATAGGTCCACTTACCGGCAGCAGGGTCAATCCAGTGGTCGTGAATGCCACTGACTACTTCCAGCCGATACGACTCAAGCTCAGCGGGCCCGCCCGGAAAGTTCTTGTGAATCCTCGGCTCATTGAAAGGGTCGGTGATGGTAACTATAACAGTTGCGTCTTTGCTCGGCGGGTCTTCGGGCTTATCATACTGAGTTTTGACCTCCAAGCCCTTGTCCCACACAGCCAAAACAGCTTTCTCCCACGCTTCGGGCAGACAGTCAGCGGTTATCGCAATTACAGGGATATTAGCAGTCGGTGTTGAAATAGTCGTCTCCCACTGGCAATTTACATCGCCTTTTTTATAATACCTTCAACTCGAAATGCCCATTTCTTCATCGGTGATATTATATTGCTTGCGGTAGCGCTCTGGTATCCTACGCAGCAGCACTCTCGCCTTGGCGGCTTCTGGGCTGTCCGGCCACCGTTGGATTATCTGGCGGCAAAAATCCACGCATCTTTTATAACTCATGAGCGGCTTGCGGGCGATTCTAAATTCTGTCTCGGCCCACTGATATAACTTTTGGGCCTGTAGATTTTGCTGCAGTTGCTCTATCTCATCGGGCTTCGGCTGGACAGTCGGCTGTTTTACATCTGCCCTTTTTGCCTTTGCCTGTTTTGCCTGTTTAGCCTTTAGTTCAGCTTCGGCAAGCTCGGCCTGAAACTTGGCTTCCTGGGCCTCCACCAGTTTTTCGACCCTCTCGAAATCCGTTGCCTCTTCAATTCCGGAAGACAGGAAGTTCGCCAACAAAACAACTCCAATTATAATGATAATCACAAGAGCCGCTATTTTCAGCCAGAACGTATTCATAATTGCTCCCAGCCCTTTTAATATTGATTATTGATTATTGATTATTAATTATTTATAATCCATTTTACCGTTTAGTTTTCTTTTTTCAATAGTAAATAGTCAATAGCAAATAGTCAATTTCAAATGTTCACAGGGCTTATAGAGGCAATTTGCACGGTAAAATCGGTTCGCCGAAGTGCCGGGGGCCTTTTGCTGACCATAAACTCAGGCAAACTGGCCGATGAGAGCAAAATCGGCGATAGTATAGCCATAAACGGCGTGTGTCTGACGGTCGCCAGGCTGGATGGCGGGCTTGCAGCATTTGACACCAGCAGCGAGACACTCACAAAGTCGAACCTGGGCAAACTAAAACCCTCATCACCGGTAAACGTCGAACTGGCTCTGAAAGCCACCGGTCGATTGGGCGGACATATCGTCCAGGGCCATATCGACGGGGTAGCAACAATTAAAGCAATCAATAAGCAAGGTCAATTCGCCGATATAAAATTTGCAGCCGGCGAGGAACTGCTCGAGCAAATGGTGGCCAAAGGTTCGGTCGCCGTTGACGGAATAAGTTTGACGATAGCGAGTATGGATGAAAACGGCTTCAGCGCCGCGATAATACCTGAGACGCTGAAAAAAACGACGCTGGGCACAGCAAAAATCGGCGATACGGTAAACATCGAAACTGATATAATCGTAAAGACGATAAAGAAGCAGCTCGAAAAGATTCTGCCACAAAAGCAACTGCTAACAGTGGAAAAATTAAAACAACTGGGATTTTGAATTTGTATCTCGTGAAGCGTGAAACGAGAGTAGGAAATATGAGTTATATGAACAAGAGCAACAGCAACAACTCGATAACCAACCAAATGGTCATAGGGGTAACGATGGGCGATGCCGCCGGTATCGGCCCGGAGGTTGTTGTAAAAGCGCTGGCTGACCCGAATATACGCCGGGCAGCAAAATTTATTGTTTTCGGTATGAACGAACAGCTTTGTTACGCCGCCGACAAAGTCGAGATTGAACCATTCTGGGGTCGGCATCAACACGAAAAAATCAGCAGAGATTACCCTCATAAAGTTGTTGTAGCTGATTACGACGAATATTCCGTCCCACCCTGGATTAGAGGCCCCAGCAAAGTTGCCGGTGAGACATCAATAAGGTTTTGCCTCGATGCCATTGACGCCGCTCGGGCAGGTATAATCGATGCGGTAGTAACCGCACCAATCAGCAAAACCAGCTGGAAGTTGGCCGGCGCAGCGTGGCCCGGCCATACGGAGATGCTGGCCGAGCGTTGCAAATCTCCGCGAAAGGCAATGATGCTCGTCGCCGGTCCGTTAAAACTGGCGCTGGCGACAATTCACGAAGCGCTGTTTGAAGTGCGGCACAAGTTCACAATCGGCTGCGTGTTCGAGCCGATAGATTTATTAAATGACACATTAAAAGAATACTTCCGTGTGGAACATCCTAAGATTGGCGTTGCGGCACTGAATCCTCACGCCAGTGAAGACGGCCAATTCGGCGATGAAGAACGGCGGATAATATCGCCCGCGATTTTATTAGCACAGGAACAAGATATAAACTGCCTCGGCCCATTCAGCGCCGATACGCTCTTTTTGCGGGCTGCCGGCGGTGAATTTGACGCCGTTGTCGCAATGTATCACGACCAGGGTATGATTCCTGTAAAGCTGCTCGATTTCGAGAAAGCCGTTAATATCACTATCGGCATACCAATAATACGAACATCACCAGCTCACGGAACAGCCTTCGATATCGTAGAGCGAAACCTTGCCAACCCAGCCGGTATGAAATCTGCCATAACGACCGCAATCCAAATGGCGACGACAAAACGTGAAGCGCATCTCGTGAAGCGTGAAGCGTGAAGCGGAATACGCGATATGCAATTATGCAGACTAAGCAGCAAATCCAGCAGTTGCTTGCATCATCAGGCCTGGGGCCGAACAAACGGCTCGGCCAGTATTTCCTCATCGACCTGAATCTGATGGGAAAGCTCGTAGATTCTGCGAATATCCACAATAATGATATTGTGCTTGAGGTGGGCTGCGGGACAGGTTCTTTGACTGAGGCCCTGGCCCAGCGTGCCGGCAAGGTCATCGCCGTGGAGGTTGATGGGACACTGGCCAAAATTGCAAAAAGGCAACTGGCAAAAGCCGAAAACGTCGAGGTCATCAACGCCGATATCCTCAAGAACAAGAATACTATCAGCCGCACCGTCACAGACGCAATTGAGCCGGCCCGTAAAAAATATCCCGGCCGGTTCCTGTTAGTGGCAAATCTGCCTTATAATGTAGCTTCTCCTGTAATGCTGAATTTGGTTACAGGCCCGACAACAGCAGACAATATGTATGCCACGGTCCAAAAGGAAGTGGCCGAGCGAATGACGGCTGCTGCCGGCAGCAAAGACTACGGCATATTGAGCATCCTGCTGAGCGTGACCGGCGATGTAAAAACGATAAGGGTTTTGAGGCCGACGGTCTTCTGGCCCCAGCCGCAAGTCGATTCTGCAATGGTCAGCTTTGTCCGCAAAAAGGAGAAAGTGAGCCGGATTCAGAATATGGAACTTTTCAGCGAGGTCGTAAATCTCTTTATGCGACACCGCCGAAAAATGCTAAAGGCCTGCACAAAACTTGCGGCCGGCAAGCTCACGGAAATTCACGGTTGGCCTAAAATCTTCGAACAATGCTGCATCGACCCGCACCACCGCCCCGAACAACTGCCGCCGGAAGATTATATTGCTATTGCAAACCTGTGTTACGAACACCTAACGCCAAGGTAAATTACCGGCATTTTGGCTACATTATGCACAAGAACGGCGGAGAGTAAAGGCTGCGGTTTTCCGATAAGTCGCAAGCAATGCCTAAATTTGTGCTTGGCGCTTTGGCGGAATTCGGGCATAATTTATCAAAATATTTATTCTGGTAGCGGTCCACAGGGATGGAGGATATGCCATATTTGGGAAACGCCGGTTCATAAGGGCGATTAAAACGTTAATAAAAAACGAAAAAATTTCGATGGAGGACAAAAAAATGAAGCATCTAACAAAAGGGTACCATATCAACAGCGCAGTCATAACAATTGGTTTGGGTTTGGTGCTTATGTCAACACTGGGGTACCCACCGCAAGCAATTGGCGGTCGGGAAATTAGAAAAGA
>JAUXAH010000433.1 GCA_030614945.1 Phycisphaerae bacterium | reverse complement strand
TAAGACCCTCGGTGTTTAGTCTTTCGACAAAGGTGCGATTGATAATGTGGATGGCGATACTGCCGAGTTCGAAAACTAATGAGCCGTCGGGGTTTCGTTTCTCAGCCGGCTTATCAGGAAAATCGCTATATTCGATGACGGTTACTTTGCCATTGACCAGACAGAAGTTGCCGACCTTTTCCTTTGGCCCGGTTTTTATCAGGGCCTTTGAGGACATCTCGGCCTCATCGAGAGCGTGCAGGCCGATAAAGAGCGGGTCAAAAATATTTACGAGTGGATTATCGACCTGGAAATAGCTTATGAATTCTACGCCGCGTCTTTTCATATCTTCGAGGGCGCCGCTTTTGTAAAGCGCCTTCAAGCTTCCGCCGTGCCCGTCGGGCGAGCAGGCAATAGCGGCTTTGTCGGCCAGCAGGATTTTTCCGTCGAAACTAAAATTCGGCAGTGTCCCCTGCTGAAATATAAAAACATCGCGCTCTCTCAGGCCGTAATAATCATTCGAGCGGAAGATTTCGCAGGTTACGGCATAGTTCAAAGGACTGGTCATAATATACCAGGGGCAGACGGTCTGGTATTTTTCCGAGGCCGCCGCGATAGATTCGGAAAAGATTTGAAACAGCGTTTTGTTTTTAACGGGGCTGATGGGGTAATTTCCCTTTGGGCCTTCGAATTCGAGTCGGGTGGCCTGTCCGCCGGCCACGACCAGGGCGGCAACCTTGCTCCGGCGTATCAGCTCTCTGCCCAGCTCGACGGCTTTGCCGTACTTGCTTTTTTGCTCTGCGTCGGCCGGGCAGGGGCCGTAAGACCGAGCAGGGGCAAAATCGGCGCCTATTTCGGCAGAAGTGGGCTTTTTGACGAAGTCGGCCACACAATTGTCTATCTTCGAGAAGTCCAGCTGCCGGATTTGTGCCAGCAGATTTTGCCTCTGGGCCGTATTTAATTGCTCCCAGAACGCCAGAAGGTGGCTCTGATTGTGTTTTTTTAGCAGCTTTGTTATGTTTTCAAAGGTTTTTTGGATAGTCATATCTGCGGTTCCAGGCCGAAAACAAAGATTATTAAGCAAATTGTAAAAATTTTCAATAATTTTGGCAAATTTGCCGATATTTTATTTGACAGGAAAGGTGCCCCTGTGGTAATATTTAATACAGAGACAGGTAGGTTTGAAAACTTTATCATAATTTGAATCGCAATCATATTTTAGTTTGTTTTTATATCATATCCTGAACCCGCCTGCCAAAGAAGGTTTTTTCTGCGTGGCTTATACGATTGAGTTGACAATCTTGAACATAAAGGGAATTGAGGGAATGAACCTTAGCGGCAAGATTCAATCTTACGAATTTGAACCGACCGTTCTTGGGCGGAAACAATAAATGAATGAGATTCGCAAAAAACAGTTTTTTTATGTCCCCCTGTGGCGTGGGTTCCCATTTTGTGAGGGTCCCGGCGGTTAATTGCATTAATCTATTAAAACATACCCAAAGTGGGCCTGAGAATGGTCGGGTGTGCGAATCTCGAAAAAGGTAAAGGAGACAAAAAATGAGAAAGAAAAGGAAAGGTTTTACTTTGGTTGAGCTGTTGGTCGTGATTGCGATCATAGCGCTGTTGATGGGTATCTTGATGCCCGCCCTGGCCAGGGTGAGGGCGATTGCCTTTCGACTCGTCTGCGGAACGAACCTGTCCGGTCTCGGCAAGGCAATGCTGATTTATGCCAACGATTACGAAGATGAATTGCCGCAGGCAGGTTTTCCAGGGTCCACCTGGGCCTCCTCTATCAACTGGAGCGCCCCTGATCGAGCTGACGCTTACGCCAGGGGAGTAACCGTTTCGTCCAGCCTCTATCTTCTGGTAAAGTATGTCGATGTGGGGGTAAATCAGTTTCTCTGCAGGGGTACCGACACCAAAGAGTTTAAACCTGCTGATTATGGTTTTCCTGACTTAGATCTTATTGTTCTCTGGGATTTCGGCCCGAGCCCGATAGACCATTGCAGCTACTCCTATCACGCGGCTTACAACAGCCTCTTTGCTCTGAACGTCGCATCAAGCCAACCGGGTATGGCATTGGCGGCCGACCGGAACCCCTGGTTAGACCC
>JAUXAH010000266.1 GCA_030614945.1 Phycisphaerae bacterium | reverse complement strand
TTCACCATTTCTACAGCCCCTGCCCCCACGTGCGCCGGGGTTTCCAGTAAAATTCGTTAAAGCAAAAAACTATTACTGCTAGCAATGCCACAACTGTAATCCCGGCCAGGTTAACGGGGGCCGAAGGTGGCGTGACTGGCGGCTGCTGCGTCTGCAACCATAGCTTCAGCTGATCTACTATGTCCGAGACGTCCGTACCTCCAACAACAGTTTTCATCAGCGAGACCGAGTCATCCGTTTCGCATACGACGACGACCTCGTCTCCGTTCACGCTTTCGACCGTCACTATCAGACCCCAAACCACGTCCCCCGCATCGTATGACTGACCTACTCTTAACGAAACTCGCTCATTGGGGGTTGGCGTCTTGTTGATCGTGGGCAGTCTGCCACCGCTCCAAAATAAAAAGGTGGGGGCCAACGCTTCGCCCCACAAATACGCTGCCGCTCCATTTACTCCCGCATCGTCAGTAAAGAGAAGGATGTCGCCGGATGAGAGAGTGTACCTCTTCTCAGCGATCGGTGCCGGTGGCTCCTCTTCTTCCTCATCTTCCGGCTCCTCAGGTGCTTGGCCCTCGAGGATCACATAGGTGCCGGCGATCTTGATTATCTTGAGGTCGCCGATTGTATTATCCACGGCCAGATCGCTGCTCTCAGTACCGTTATAGTATATCTTGCAACTTTGTCCCCCGACTAGCTCCGTGCATGTATAGTCCTCGCCATCGTGTGTCGCCGTGTCCCCAGGCTCGAGAGTATATGTTGAAGATTGGGCTGAGGCGAGCGGCGCCGATGTTAGACCCAAAATGAGAAGCAGGGGGAGAACTGCGACTAATAATTTTCTTATTGACATTTTATTTCCATCCAAGTCTCTTTGCAGCAAGTGAAGTGAAAACACCGACAAGCACACCTGTAAAGGCCCAGCCAAGTAAAACACCGAGAGGAACTGTTCCAAAAATCAGTTGATCAAACATTCCCCATCCAGTGCCACTATATTCCCAGAGACTATTACCGGTCAACCAATTACCTAGCTCAAGAACAAGCCCTGCAAGGAAGACGAACACTGTAGAGAGAACAACGACTTCCAACGAGGTTATTTTCTTTGACATTTTCTTTGATATTTTATCACACCACCAGAAATGCAAACACGATGAATATTGAAATGAGGACAGCCACCGTCGAAAGGATAATAAGTTGGATGGTTGTCTTGGCTCTACCCGCTGCGATACCCACGATCGTTCCCGCCGCGATCACCGGCATTATGGATAGCACCATCTGCTGTTGCGTGGCCGATTCCCCTATTGTTGCTTGCGCGAGAGCAGCCTCGCCGGTGACAGCGAGCGTTGTGGCGGGGAAGAATGACATGAAAACGGGGGAAACGATGAAAAGAGTGAGCAGTGCGAAAAAGCTACCTAAAAGATACAATGGTTTCTTTAGCTTGATGACATTACCGA
This sequence comes from Phycisphaerae bacterium, assembly GCA_030614945.1. The sequence continues at coordinate 2,125 of JAUXAH010000266.1, read as the reverse complement.
TATAATAAATTGCTGCCGTGGACACGACGATGTAGAACATCATGCGGAAGGCTGGGTGAACGGCGATGAGGATAATGGTTATGATGCCGAGTATGCCGAGGATCGCGAGGACGATGAGGGTTCCGATGCTGGCGAAGGGTGCCGCCAATGCCAACGACGCGCTCGGCTTGGCTCTTGTCGCCTTTTTCGTCACAGCACAGCCACCATCAAGTTTGAAATGATTCTACTCAGCCGCAAGCAAAACAAGCACCGGCCGTGTAACCTTGCGCCCATTTTGCCTACGGCCGGCATTTAAATCTTAAATGCGCTGGACTAATATGTTTTTCGCTTTCCAGAGCTTTGCTTGCTTATTTTCCTCGAATTCGACGATTCCTTGGGCACGTAGGACTTTCAAGCAAAATGCTACCGTTTGCACGTCCACGCCCAACTCATTTGAAAGTTGGCGGGCATAGCGAGGACCATCAAGGAGCGTAAGATAGCAACGAATGATCAACGGCAGGAATGAACTGTGTAATAATCCGCTAGATCGCCTCATTTTTCTTCACTTCCCGATAGGGGGCGGGCTCCCGTGGAGGTGACCATTCATAGGGGAGGAGCGACCTGAACCCCTCAGCGAACCGCGCCCTCGGACATTGCCCGCCCCCGGGTTTGTTGGGCGCGAATGTAAACGAGAGTATTTTCTCACGGCGACAATCATGCAACCCTCTCCGTGTCCGGCTCGTAGTCGTCGCACTTGTCGTGCCCCACGCAGAGCCAGCCGTGTGCACCGTGGAGGCCGCGTCGCTTGTAGAATAGGGACAGCCACAGGCACGGGGCAACGGTCATCCTCTCTTCTCCTTGCTTTTGGGACGAGGACGGACGTAGAAAGTCACCTTTCGATCTGGTCTCCCCGAACGCCGCCCGAGGAAGGTAACTCGTTTCCTTTTCACCTTCATGCCATCACCACTAATGCGCCTATCACCGCCGTCAAGAGAAATGCGACCAGAACGATCCAATCGAGTGGAGCCACCTTCAACCCTCATGCACCATTTTTTTCGCTTCCGGTTCGCGGACGATACGGTAGATCGCTGCATTTTCCAAATCGCCCACCGATTTGAGTTTCAGCCAACCAAGACCGAGGAGCACGCGCTTGTAGCTCTTTAGAGTGCGTTCATCAGTCCCCGCCTCGTGCTGGATCGCCGAGTTCACGTCCTTCTCCAGCACCTCACTGGTGAACTTGTTGCGGATGCGGTCAATTATTCGTTGAGCTGTGTTTAGGCCACGCGTCGAAAGCTGAATGTGTGTGTGCGCGCGCAACCTGGGATGGGACATATGATTTTCGACATATCGGTCCATCGCCCTGCCGAGCTCCTCGCCAAAATAAGAGTATTTTTGTCCCCATTCACGAATCACAGCCTCTCTGAAGGCACGAACTGAGTCCTCTGGAACGGCCCAACCGAGCTGCACTTTCTTTTCGTTTTTCTTTTTAACCACGCCAAGAACCTCCTGAACGTGTAGAAATGTAGAAATGTAGAAATGAAATGTAGAAATGTAGAATGTAACAAGAAAAGAAAGAAAGAAAGAAAGAAAGATGTAAAAATGTAGAATTAAGCATGAAAAGAAGCTTAGATCTGCGTCCTTTCGCTATTTTTTTAAACATCACTTTGCCGAATCGTGCTGCACGCGCACACACACGATAATCCGACATTGTACAATCTAACATGATAATTTTATCACCTCAGCCGAATCTAACATGGCCTTCATTTTAATCTCATCCACATTCACGCTGATGCCCCCTGCTGCAGTTTAGGCAGAGATCTCCGATGAAAACTGGCGAGGGCCGCCCACAACTCGAGCAGCGTTTTTCAGATTGCATAAACTGAAATCGTGTAGTCACTCGACTCCTCTTTCTGCGTCGGCTCACACAACCCTCTCCTTCAAGGCCCTGCGCTGAGCTAAGCGGAATGCCTCCTCGGAGGTCAGCGGGCTCGGCAGGTTCCGCCCTGACGCGAATTCCTCCAATAGGATCTTGACGTTTTCCGGAAGCTTTTCCCACCCGTCGAAAAGCGCCTGCTCGGTCTCTGCCTTCAGCCGCTCGATCGCGAGCTTCGGGTTCGCCTTCAGCGAGATGGCGGCGTCCGTGGCG
>JAUXAH010000652.1 GCA_030614945.1 Phycisphaerae bacterium | reverse complement strand
TCACCAGGCTCGTCCAGGCCGGCTACTTGTCCGCCGAGCGTCAGAAGACAATCGACCTGGCCGACCCGGCCATCCAGAAGGAACTCGACTCGTACACATCACTCATCGCACTGGGCAAAGGCGCAGAAATCCTGTGCAAATGAGCTGATGTTAAGTGGTGAAAACTACTCTAATTCTTGCCTGCCGATTATTGCATCGGTGAGTATTTTGCCGCTTGCATATTCGATAGTGCTGCCGGTTGGAAGTCCCCGTGCCAGGCGGGTAATTTTCACGCCGGTGCTCCGCAGCAGCGAGCTTATATAAAGCGCTGTGCCGTCGCCGGCTATATTGGGATTGGTCGCCATTATCACTTCTTTTACATTGCCTTCGCGGACGCGCTCGACGAGTTTGTCGATAGTCAAATCGCCCGGCTCGATTCCTTCGAGCGGTGCAATGTGGCCGCCGAGGACGTGATAGACCCACTTACAGGCCCCGGTTTTTTCAAGACTTATGACGTCTTTTGGCTGTTCGACAACGCAGATTAGCGTTTTGTCCCTGCGCTCGTCGGAGCAGATTTGGCAGACCGGCCCTTCTGCGAGATTGTAGCAGATTTCGCAGCGCTTAATCTTGTTTTTCACGTCACGGATTGCCTCAGCCAGCGCCATAGCTTCCGCCGGCTCGGCTTTTAGTATATGGAAGCTAAGCCGTTCCGCCGTCTTAGGCCCAACCCCCGGCAGCTTGCCAAACTCCTCTATCAGCTTATTCAAACTCTCAGTATAAACACTGCTCATAATTCACATCTTGTTATCTGCCCTTTGCTTTATTCCCATAACTCACTCCGTTTGAACGCGTAAAGATAAAGAGCAACGAACAATAAAATAGCCATAAGCAACGAAAATATTCTATCTGCTAGTTCAAACCAACCCGGGTAAGGGGCGACGTATACCTTTTCAAGGTCAGGTATAAAATATTGGTAAAGCAGGTTCCAGATTATGCAAATTGGAAGAAAGGCTCTCCAAAACAACCGTGTGAGTATTCTCTTTTCCCAACAAAACCCAAAAAGACCTACAAGCGCTATAACATCGATGACGAGATTAATAACTTCCCAAATTCGTGGAAATCCCATACTCGGATGATAAAAGGCCAAAAGGACCACCAGAACCCAAAAATATATTTTCCAAAACATAATTTATTTCCCGCTTACCGCTCAGTTATTTTGCTTTTGTGGTTCTTCTTCTATGCCGGTAATTGT
>JAUXAH010000658.1 GCA_030614945.1 Phycisphaerae bacterium | reverse complement strand
TTGCAAGGGGGGTGTTTTCCAAGATTGTGCCGAAACGGCAGAAAAAATACCATTTATCTAAACCAAAACCATGTCTTTCACCACTTTTACTGGGATATCCGGTGGACGCGGTAGAATACAAAACCCTATGGGAGAAAGGAGTACATGCTGATGGACGAAAAGAGAACAACAGAAAGACGAAAAATAACCATTAGGGAAGACCTGCTGCCGGATATTGTTGCGGAGGTGGGTCATAACCTTTTTATCCAGGATCACCCCGAAAAGCATGCCCCTGCCGTGCAAATGTCAGCCTGCAAGGCGCTTAAAAATTTTGAAAACGCCATATCATCGTTTCCAGCGAAAACCCCTGAGGGGACCTACTGCACAAGGCTTCACATGCTTGCGAACACGCTGGCGAAAGGAATTGCCTCCAAGAAAAAGGAGTGTGAAGGGAAAAAACAGGATGCAAAGGACAGAGAGGCAGAGATGTTGAGTGAGATATCCCAGAACGAGAAACGGGCAGGTGTTCTTATGGGGGGTTTGAAGCTGCTGGTGATTTTGGGAGGACTCGGGTTCTGTGCCGGGAAACTGATGTATACTATAGTAGGTGCCGTGCAAAGCAATGGCGTTGGAATGAATGCCACATGGATGCCTATTGCTACTGCCTTGGGTCTTACCCTCTTAGGTTCCTGTGTGGTTTCAAACTCGAGGGATAAGAAGAGACGGGAAATCAGGCAAGAACGCAGGGATGCTGTTGAGAGAGCCGAACAAGAATGCATCGAAAAAACTGAGTGGCAGTATCAACTGGCTCTCCAAAAGGCAGGAAAAGCATGGGCGAACCTGACCGGGGAAGACCCGCCAGAATCAATCATCCCGGAAAAGCCACCATCTATGAACAGGAGCAGTCAGATGCGAGTCGAACACCAACAATATGCTGATGTTAGTGCTGAGGAAATATGAACATCCCACTGGTTCGTGTGCCTCTGCACACGAGATGCGCACATCTCTTGCGCTGGTGCGCAAGACTTTGACCGGTGGTAATTGAGATAAAACAAACCGAAACTCTTTTGCCAATATGAAAGGAGGCAAATAAAATGGAATGTCCAATTTTAATCGGATTCTTGGTGGCGTTTCTTATCACTTGTTTGGCATGCATTATTACCGGTATCTCTGCAGCCAAACTGAAGAGCTGGGGGCTTGGTTTTCTGTGCTTTGCGTTTCT
>JAUXAH010000574.1 GCA_030614945.1 Phycisphaerae bacterium | reverse complement strand
ATAGAGCCGATAATGGATTGCGACCCGGGGCCTTTTGCTGAACTTATCCGAGAAGATGGTTCAGACTTCGTGAGCGTGGGGGCCGACAGCAAGAAGCACAACCTGCCGGAGCTGAGCGCGGAGAAGGTCTTGGATCTGATCGGCAGGCTGGAGGAGTTCACCGTCGCCAAAAAGAAAAAGAATCTGAGCAGACTGGTGGGGGCGAAGAGTTTGGGGGCGGTGAAGTGAGCGAGCTCCCGATCAACCAAGTCTTGTGCGATGGTGATAGTGGGACGCCCCTCACGCGCGGTGAAAGGATTAAGCGAGACACCACGATGCGCATCCAAAATATCCCAATAAAGCTGGTAAGAGACAACCCGTACCAGACACGAAAAAAGTACCCCCGCCACGAAATCAAGCTCCTCGCAAAAAACATCAGTGAGCGAGGGCTGATTCACCCTATCTCGGTCGTGAAGGCAAACAAGCACTACGTGATCGTCGCGGGGCACAGACGGCTGAGGGCGTTCAAGTTTCTGCATAGAGAGACCATTCCGTCGATCACACGAAGGCAAAGCACCGGAAAGGATCTCGCGCTTGACTTGGCGATCGAGAACGTGCTCCGGAAGGACTTTGCCCCGGTGGAGAAGGGCCAAGCGATATTTCAAGTCCTCTGTTCAATCCCGAGCGTCAGCAACGATCTCCTCCGCGCCTTCTCATTGATAAACCAGGTCAAACTCACCGAGGCGCGTGGAGAGGTTGGCTTAGATTTCACGAGTCGTCTTGGCTTCGATGCCAGCGATGCAAACAGGGCGAAGAGGTTGCTTGAGATGATGGGCATAGGGCCGAACACCGCGATCACGTACCTGCGCTTACTCGACCTGCCAGGGTACATACAGCAGAGGATAGTGGTCGCGGATAGCCAAATCGACTCATATAAATGGCTGCGGAGGGGCTACATCTCGGTCAGAACGGCATACGAACTCTCGAGAATTGCGAACAACGAACTCAGGCTTCAACTTTTCAAACGGATCATCCAAGAGAAAATCCGCTATGTTCATCTCAAGTTTATCGTTAATGAGATGCTCGAAAAGGGCGCGGAGCAGTTCAGGAACATGGGTATGGGCTCCGCGTTGTCGCGAGAAAACAACAGCATGATTAACCTGAGCACACGTTGCTTCCGCCTCGGCAGTTCACTATGGGACTACAGGACGAAGCTGTCATTAGACGCACTATGCATGGACAAGGCGATATTCCGAGCTTCATTGAAAGAACTACGGAAAAGCTGCTTGAAGCTCGTATCGAGGACCAATGTGCTACTGGGGGGGACCATCGATGATGATCTTGAGCTGGTTAACCAAGACTTTTCTCTGACTCTGCGAAAGGGAACCCATAGCCAGTCGATCATGTACACCTTCCCCCTAGAGAAGGTGCACATATTAAAAGTAAGACCTGGCGACAAGCTCTTGATGAAAATTCTGGGTGT
>JAUXAH010000505.1 GCA_030614945.1 Phycisphaerae bacterium | reverse complement strand
AAAAAAAATATGAGGTTGCAAATTAATCTTAGTCTTCGTTCTGTGACATCAAGATAGGCGACAATATTAACGAAAAGTTGAAATATGACGACGATCAATTATATATTAATGAATCGAAAAACTTATTCGGAAGATTACGATACGATAAGGATTTCTTATCCACCAGGTCTTAATAACAAGTGTATAACATGCGGAAATGATGTTTCTTATTGCTATTCAGACAATGGTAAGCTCGTCCATACTTTAGAGGGGGATATTTATCAAGTTGTCAATTATTATTCTTGTACCAATAGGGACTGCGAGATGAGCAAGATCGTGTTCAATCCAAGCCCACGCTTTGATTATAGCGGTCGTCACTTTGGAGCCGATGTTTTTAGATTTTTCTCAAGAGAATTTTTACTTTACGACTCAAAGCCAAGTCAGATTCTCAAGCGTTTAAAATATGAACATCATTTGGATATTTCTAGTGATACAGTACGACGTATTTATGAAGACGTGTTGAAATTAAAATCCTTAAAAATCGACGAAAAAACCAAGGAGATCATCCAAGAACAAGGATTCGTCTTGCTTGGGTTAGATGGTCAAGATCCTGGAGGTGATGCTCCGTCCATTTGGTGCTTCATGGACTTGGTAAGCAATCGAATCCTTGCAACTCGCAAGTTTGACTCGCTGGATTATAAAACATTACAAAAAACTATCGAAGAAATCGAAAAACTCTACGATGTTAAGATTATCGGTTGGGTTAGCGACAAACAGAGCGTGATCACTAAATGCCACGACGAATATTACTCCGATGTACCTCACCAATACTGCCAATTCCATTTTCTCAGAAACACATGGCGGCACTTGTCGGCTTTAGATAGCAGGGTGTACCTACCACTAAAAAAAGCAATTAACGAACTTTATATTCACAATGCTTCACCAAATTCCAAGGTACATTTTGAAAACGTAGGAAAAGTTTCTGTCCGTGAAGCTTTTGAAAATACGGATAAGGATCTCCAGACGATGCTCAAGGTCAAGAATAAAACGCTAAAAGAGTTACGGGGCACATGGCTGTATGAAACGGTTGAGAAATACGCGAATGACATGGATTCGGTAAGGATAACTCTTGATCCGACCTATCGCTTCACTAAGATCATGAGCAAGACAATAACATCGTTGAAAGAGCCCCTTGATGAAGTCAAGCAACTTTACGAGGATGTGAAATCATTATTCGTGCGTTTCCAAGAGATTCGAGCGATATTTGGAGACGAATCATTGTCTCGAAACGCTAAAGTTAAGAAGCTTAACCGTGCTTACGAGAAAATTCTTGCAACCGCTAAAGAGAGGGACCCCACAACAAATTGGGAAGAAAGTAGATCGTTCTTGCCCAGCAAGAAAAAATCAGCCATGGAGATCATGGGCGAATGGTGTCGTCTGTGGAGGTCGTATCTCCCGGGTCTCTTTCAGTATTACAACTTTCCAAGAGCCGTTAAAACGAACATGGACTTGGAGAAAGGATTTAGCGTGCAGAAACAAGCAATTTTTAATCGAGTAGCGAAAGCAAATGTCTGGCGCATGGTTGCCACTCGAGGAGAAGATTACTTGCGGATAAAACATTGTGAATTGGACGAACTGGCATCTGACATCGTCTTACAATATTCTGAAGAAGTGGTGAAGCAATTACGAGCAGAACTAAGCTCTAGCATCAAGGAAGTATCTGCCATGGGTCGTGCGAGAAGCAAGCGTTATGAACGATTTGATGTAGATGTAATTCACTACTATCGACAAAATAAGAGAAAAAAGGAG